>CAZTYD010000136.1:0-3615 GCA_964618035.1 uncultured Candidatus Peribacteria bacterium | reverse complement strand
AACACGGTGCAACCCGATGCCGGCTTCAAGAATACTCTACGGCTGCGGATGATCGAACGCGCGCACCACGCCGCGCGGCGCTCGTGGATGCGGGGGATCACCAGGATCATCGTCGCTCCGCACGCGTGGACGGCAGTCGTATGCACGCTGGTCGTACTCACCTCGGGCGTCGCGTCGGGGTACGCCTACTTCTCTCCGTACGTGCAGCCCGGCACGCCGCTCTACTCGCTGCGGCAGCTGCTGCGCGGGAACAGGCCGGTACCGCCGGCGTCATCGTCTGCGGCGAGCGCTTCCTCCCCAGTATCCGCTGCATCCTCCGCGGTACGCATCGAGGGCGACGCCTCTGCGCCGGCATCGTCGATGTCCGTGGGTTCGCGCGTCGTCTCCTCGCTGGAGGGTGCGCTCAACGCACCGGCGGAGGATAACTTGCGAGGAAAATTTTCCAGCACCCTCGCACCAGCGATCGGCGACGAACCGTTGCCCACTGCGGCGGAGAACGTGATTTCCTCCTTCATGTCCGTGCCGGCATCCGTCATGCCTGCCATTCCGCTGCTGAAGATACGCGAGCAGGAGGACTCTCCCGCGTCGGTCGCGCCTGAGGCCCACGCACCGCGCGTCTCTCTGAGCATCCAGCACATCACGCCGTCGATCGCCGCCGTGCCTGCCGCCATCCTGCTCCGCCTGACGAACGAGGGCGACGAGACGCCGCCGCTCACCGTCTCGGCATCCTGGGACGACACGAGCCTGCCACTCATCAACGTGCCGCCGCTGCATGCGCATCAGACGTACATGGTGCTGGTGACGCTGCCGGCATCGGATGACGATGTCCCCCACTCATTCAGGGTGACGGTGTCGGCCGATGGATATGCCGAGGGCATCGCTCGTCTCGAAAGGCGAATCGACGCGCGCTACTCGCCCTCCGACGATGACGACAACAAAGAGACCGATACGGACAAAGACAGCGAGAGGGAGAGCGGCAAGGAGGATTGAGCGGCTCAGGCGCTGACGCGCTGCGGCGGAATCGGAACGTGGTGCAGATGATCCGGATACTTCGGATCCGGAAAGACCGCATCGGGGAAACGGACGACCGGCGTACCATCTTCTTTGCCCATGCGAATGTCGCGCGCGTCAATGTGAATGATGGCCAGGGCAAGGCGCGTCGCGAAGCGCACTCCCGACGCAGTGTCCCAGAATCCCCCAGGAAACGACTGCGGGAGCTGGATATCCATGTCCCTCCTCACCTCCTGCAACCATCTCTGCAGGACAGGCACGTGTCGCTCATTCTGAGGTATGTGCCACTGCAGATCGTGGCTCGGCCCGATGAGAGGTTCTTGGAGCCGGCGCAGGACCAGCTCGGCGTCCTCCGGGGAAAGGTGCATGGTCACCAACTGGCGATACAGGCACGGAAGAGCGGTGTCTGCAAACAGAAGCGTCCGCTGATCCTCATCCTCTCTCGAAAGTGGATACCGTGTGGGATCCGGCAATCCATGCCTGATCGGGAGCGGGCTCGCGAGAGAAGCGAGCACCTGCACGCCCATCACATGCGCGCTGGGCCCTCTCTGCAGGAGCTCGCGGACCTTGCTTGCCGTATCTTCCGACGCGTAGACCACCGTTCCGTCTTGCAATGTAAACTTCTGCCCCTCGCGCGACGTGACCGGCGGTTCGCTTTCCATCGTACTCGGCCCTCCCATGCATGATTGACAGGCGACTTGCATACTGGCTTGCCAGTGTACTCTTCCCTTCCAGCTTGCAAGGGAAATGACCCTCCTTCCACCGCTTCCTCCGGCCATAGCCAAAAAACCCTAGCCCCTGGATCCACATTCGCCGTATCCTATCCGCCACTCCGCATGCACCGCCCCCTCCCCTTCCTCATCGTCCTCTGCCTGCTGCTCGTCTCGAGCGTCGGGACGGCGAGCCTGGCCATGCTGGCGGGCGACACGGCCTTCCTGCGCTTCGGCGCCGCCCGCGCGCAGGAGCCGGAAGTGACGATGATCGCCGTGGGCGACGTGATGCTCTCGCGCATGGTGCAACGGTCGCTGCGCGCCACGCGGGATGCGTCGTATCCGTTCGCGAGGATCCGCGACGAGCTGCATGCGGCCGACTTCGTCTTCGGCAACCTGGAGACGACCATCGGCGAGGGGGATTTGACGCCCACGACCACCATGCAGTTCCGGTCGGATCCGGGCGTGGAGAAACGCCTGTACGACGCCGGCTTCCGCGCGGTGTCGGTGGCGAACAACCACATGCACGATTTCCGCAAACCCGGCATCCTCCGCACGCTGGAACTTCTCGACGCCGCCGGCATCGCGGCGGCGGGAGCGGGCGCCGACAGCGACCATGCCTATGCGCCGCAGTACATCACGATCAACGGCATCACGTTCGCCTTCCTCGCGTACCTCGATCCGGCACTCGCGCCGCCGTACGTGCGACCGACCAATACCGAAGCCGGCGTGGCAGTGATGGACACTGAACTGATGCGACAGGCGGTCACGGAAGCGAAGGAGCAAGCCGACATCGTCATCGTCTCGATGCACGCGGGCACGGAGTACAAGGAAAAACCGACCGCGACGCAGACGACGTTCGCCCACGCGGCCGTCGACGCCGGCGCCGACATGGTCATCGGCGCGCACGCGCACATCGTGCAGCCAGTGGAGGAGTACAAGGGCAAGTACATCTTCTACGGATTGGGGAATTTCGTCTTCGACCAGATGTGGTCGGAGCCCACGCGGAAAGGGCTGATAGTGAAAGCCGTATTCACGCCATCGGGCCTCAGGCATGTGGAGTGGAATAAGATCTACATTGAGCGGGATTACCAGCCAGTCGTAGCAGCACAGTAATTTCTGTTCTTGTAAGCCATTTTTACATATTTCCGGCATTCTTTGTCGCGCGCGTAATTTGGATCGATACAATGAAGCTTCTCCTCGCTTCCCATGAGTGCCCTCCCATCATCACCACCGACGTACTTCCCTTCTCTGCGCCTCGTCGGTACAGAAACCTCAGTTAATAAGGGCCGATGTGAGTCTGTAGGTATTGTGGGAACGATGACGCTAGCACCTCGAGCATTGATACTGGAACTGCTCACTCACTTCAGAGGATGGGACGCCGAGAGTACACAAAGGGCAGTACCAAGGTTTCTCGAGTACGGTACGAAATACTATCGCGAACTGCTGGAACGAGGCATGGATGATTCAAAAGCAATAGCAGGCGCTTCTGCGGAAATGTGGGCATTCGTTCAGGATACGTATCGGTAATGATGTCTACCTCACAAACCGCTCGTACACGGCGTCTTGCATCACTACGAAGATCGGATCCCCCACGCTGAGCCGACCGGAATCTCGCTCCGCGTCGATGCGCGCGTGAAGAAATTCATGAGAGCGTGCCGGGTCGAATGCTTCTCCACTCGTCAGATCCACGACGGCGCACTGTGGATGATGCTCTAACATACGCTGCGCCACGCCCGCCCGGCAGCAGAAGATCATCTTCGCTTTGCCCGCACCCGCCAACATCAGCGCCTCTTCGGCGGCAACATCAAGCGACGCTTCGTCGGATGACTCGGAATGACGCGACTGTTTCATGGGCGCATTATGCCTTTTTCTCGGATCGCTTGCGCTCGTT
>CAZTYD010000135.1:0-3617 GCA_964618035.1 uncultured Candidatus Peribacteria bacterium | reverse complement strand
TTAATTGTGATTGATGGGCGAAGGAGTGTCCCCCACTCTGGAAGAACCCAAGACTTCAAGATTGCAAGATTGCAAGGAAAACCCAAGACGCCAAGACGCCAATACCCAACGTGTCACCCTGAGGAGCCCGGCCTTCGAGGAAAAAACCGCTTCTTCGTTGGGTACTTCCTTCGCTGCCTCCGGAATAGGGCGTCTCGAAGGGCTTGCAGTCTTGCAGTCTTGAAATCTTCTCATCGTACTATCCCATACCACACCATCCCCGCCGCCTCGCGCAGCACGCTGCGAATCTCAAACGGCCGGGTAGGGATCTCGCGGGCCGGGAAGGTCGGCAGATCCCATCCCTGCTGCCGGGCGAGGAAGGCAATGCGCGCGAGGTGGTACCGGTCGCTGATGCCCACGACGGACGAGCAGTGTTCCACGAGCGGCCGCGTGTTCAGCAGGTTTTCCTTGGTCGAAGCCGACTGATCCTCCACGAGGATATCCTGCTCCGGCACGTGCCGCAGCAGCGCGTACTGCTTCATGATCTGCGCCTCACTGCGCACCATGCCGTCGCCCGTGCCGCCGGTGAGGAACAGCGTCTTCACGAGTCCCTGCCGGTACAGTTCCACGGCCGTGAGCATGCGGCGGCGGATGCCCGGCCCGCTCTGGTTCTCGATCATCGTACCGGCCGGGTCATACACCGGGTGCACCGCCGCGCCGAAGACGATGGCGCACTCAGCGGGCAGGGTGGCCGTGCCCGCAAAACCTGCGACAACGATGCGAATCTCGACCGCGAACACGATGATCGCGGCAAGCAGAAGACCCGACCCAATGATCACCAGTTTGCGCAGCGCACGGCGCACGGCAGCTGCCCGACTCATTGCTGATCGATGGAGATGTTCCCCGGAATGTCGGTGATGCGGCTCCCCCACGGCGGCCACACGCGGATCTCGACTTTCTCGACTTCCGGCAAATTCTTGATGATCTTCGCTGCCTCGTCGCGCGCCTGCCCGACGATGAGCTCACGCAGGCGTCGGCCGAATTTTGCGCCCGGCGGCGTTAGTGGATCCAGAATGAATTCCTCTAGACCTGTCAAATCCGCTGTTCCCTTCACCCATGTCAGGTCATCGGCGAACGTTATGACCGTGAAGCGCAGGCGGTCCTGCGTGAGACTGTCATCGAGCAACCGCTTGCCGTCCTCTATGTGCATGCGAATGTCGTCGCGCATCATCGTCAGCACCCGCTGCGCATCGTACGCAACCACTTTATAATCGAGCGAGCCTTCCACCGGCACCGAGGTGACAGGCTGGCCCAGGAACTGCGTTGGCAGGACCGTGTCGAAGAAGTACGTGCGGACGAGATCGGGGTCGTCATCTTGCGTGAAGATGCGCAAGTGCTGGCCGGGATGCTCGCGGTCGTACGCATCCACGGCATCATCGACCATCTGGCGCGCGGTCTTGAGCAGCTCCGCCTCGAGCTTCTTGCGTGCAGCATCGAGGTCCTTCTGCTGCAGAACGCGACGAGACGAGGTGGTTCCGCCGGTGGCAGGCCGGATGTTGATGGCGTATATCGCGCTCCGCTCGGGGTCGTGCAAGCCCGAGAACTCCCACCGCATGCCCTGCGGTACGTTGCCGCGTTCGCCGATGATCTCGCCGTACAAGTCGGTATCCTCGGCGACGGCCGTCGCCATCGCCGTCCCGCTCGCCGTGAGCACGACCGCTGTCTGCAGCCGGAACGCCAAACCGTTCTTGTTCACCAATCTGCTCCCCTTGCGTAGCGTGACGATATCGCCGGACGTGTTGATGACGCGCATCTTGACCGTCGCGGGTGCACCGGTAAACTCCTCGGTGATCTCATCGAACGTAACCGTGCGGTGAACGCGCACTTTGACCGGCAGCAAATCCACCTTGCGCACGAGGGGCGGCACCTCCAACTGGGCGCCGCTCTGCACCACGTAAATATTCACGGTTTGACTCACGGTATCTTGCCGCGGCCACACGCGCACCTCCGCCGACGGCAGCAGACGCAACACCACGAAGAGAAACAGGATGATGCTCGTGAAGATCAGCACCCAGATCCGCAACCTCGGCAGCGAGAGTAATCCGATCGCCTGCAGTCGCGTGCGCAATTCCTGCCGCCACAACTGCGGAGAGAAGAGCCGGACGGCTTCGTCGAATTGCGGATGGCCATCGAGCAATGCGCGCAGCTGCGACAATCGATCGATCACCTGGATACTCTGCCGACGGCATTCGGCCGCGAGTCCGCCCTGCTTCGTGGCTATCGTGAGCCGCTCCTTCAGTGAGCCGCACTCGTAGAGGAACGACTTCCTGTCCGTCTCATGTTCCGAGAGCGAAACCGTATCCTGCGGAGAGAAAATCAGGAGAATGTCGCCAGGAGTTTTCTGCATTCGCCTGAGGAATACAGACCACGTCTCCCCCTCTCGCCGACACAGGACGGTACGCGCGACAGACGACATGAAAACGGAGCGGAGGAAGGGGGTATGGAAAAAGCCGCGCCTACGCGACGCGCAGTGGCCGCAGCGCGGGAAGATCCTCGCCCGCTATGAACTCAAGCATCGCGCCGCCGCCCGTGCTGACGAACGTGTAGGCATCCAACGGCTCGCCGTACCGCACGTGGAAATCGAGCGTATCGCCGCCACCGATAATCGTGGTTGCGCCGCGCTCCGTGGCCTTGCGCAACGCCTCCGTCAGACGCTTCGTGCCGCCCGCGAACCGCTCCACCTCGTACATGCCCATCGGTCCGTTCCACACGATGGTCGCCGCTTTCTCCAGGACGTGCGCGTAGCGCTCGGCCGTGACCGTGCCGATATCGAACATCGCCATGTCGCCGCCGATATCTTCGAGCGGAAGATCGATCGCGTCAGCCGCGGCATCCGGGCTCGCGGCCACGACGGCGTCGCGCGGCACATGGATGACGGCGTTGCCTTCCTTTTCGGACTCCAGCATGAACTCCTGCGCCTGCGCCACGGCCTCCGGCTCATACCGCGATGCACCCACGTCGAACCCACGCGCCGCGATGAACGTGTTCGCGATGCAGCCGCCGAGCAGAATATCGTCGCCCCGCGAGAGGAACCGCTGGATCACCGGCACCTTCGTCTCCATCTTGGAACCGCTCACGATGAGCGCGAGCGGGCGGGCGGGATCGTCGACCACCTTGGACAGATGCGTCAGCTCTTTCTCGAGTTGCAGACCAGCGTAGGCCGGTAGGAGTTCCGCCAGCGCCACCATGCTCGCATGGCGACGGTGGCAGTTGGTGAACGCATCGTTGACGTAGATCTCCCCCAATGCAGCGAGCTCTGTCGCAAAGACCGGATCGTTCTTCTCCTCGCCGGGCTCGTAGCGGAGGTTCTCGAGCAGCAGCACCTCGCCCGGCTTGAGCGCCTCGGCGGCCTCGCGCGCGTTCGGACCGACCACATCGGCACAGAAGTGGACCTTCGTCCCCAGCAGCCGCGCCAGCTCTGGCACGATCGGCTCCTGGCTGAACGCCGGGTCGCGCTTGCCCTTCGGCCGCCCCTGGTGCGAAAGAATGACGAGAGCGGCATCCTGCAGAATGTGCTTCATCGTCGGCACGAGCGCCTCGATGCGGAACATCACACGCGGGCAGATCCTCTCTCTTGC
>CAZTYD010000134.1:0-3641 GCA_964618035.1 uncultured Candidatus Peribacteria bacterium | reverse complement strand
TTCTTTTTCCTGCGAAGCGACGCGCTACACTATGCCAATTCCCCCTTTCCTCTGCGGATGCAGACACGTCGCACCCCTCGCTCACGGTGGACGGCGCGCGGCGGTTTCGGCACGGTCGCCGAGCTGCTCGTGTCGGCCGGCATCGTCGGCCTCCTGGCCGGCGCGGTGGTGATGGCGACGGGCAGGACACGGCCGGCGTCACTGGTGACGGATGCGTCGCGCCTCGCGTACGCGAGGGACATCCAGAGCGCTCTGCTGCAGTACTTCACGGATAAGCGCGTAGTGCCCGATGGTGCGTCGATGCGGGAGGGAGTGCAGAACGCGCGGCCCATCTGCGACTACAAACATGACGATGCCGCCTGCGTGAATCTCGATGCCTTGGTGCGTGAAGAGTATCTGCCCTCGCTGCGGCGCGATCCCGAGGAGCCGTGCCGCACGTGGCTCGGCTACGCGGTGTACCTGCAAGCGAAGACCGAGCCGCGCGTGCTTGCCTTGAACGTGAGTGCGGGAACCGCACGCCGCACGCAGTCCGGGTGCACCGTCGCGGCAACATCCTCCGACGCACCCGTCGTGTCGTCAGCGTCCTCGTCGGTGCAGAGCAGTCTGCCGGCTGCGCCATCGAGCGCAGCGGAAGCCGCGTCGTCGGCCGCCGCCGCGCGCCGCGCCGGTGCGGCATCGCCGCAGTGGGTCCCGAACGGTCCCGTGTACGCGATCCAAACGCGCGACGCGACAACCTACATCGGCGGCGATTTCACGATGTTCGGCCCCCTCACGGGGCACGGCGTGCCGATCGACGCTGCCACCGCGAAGCCCGTCGCGTCGTATCCCGCAGTCGACGGTCCCGTGTACGCGGCGGTCGACGACGGAACGGGCTGGATCATCGGCGGGAGCTTCTCGCGGGTGAGCGGGGCGTCGCGCGCGAATCTCGCGCGCATATCGTTCGACGGGACGCTGGACGCGGATTGGCACCCGTCTGTCAACGGACCGGTGCGATCCATCGCGGTGCGGAAGGGCATGACGTACGTGGGCGGCGATTTCACCGCGATCGACGGGCAGCCCCGCAACCGTCTGGCTTCCATCGCGCCGAACGGCGCCGCGACGGCGTGGAACCCAGACGTCGACGGCACGGTCTACGCCATCGCCGTGAACGGCAAGCGCGTGTTCGTCGGCGGATCGTTCGCGACGGTGGGCGGTCAGCCCCGCAACCGTCTGGCGCAGTTCTGGGATGATGTCTTGACGACCTGGGATCCGGATGCGAACGACACCGTGTACGCGCTGGCGGCGCACGCGTCGACGGTGTACATCGGCGGTGCGTTCACCGGCATCGGCGGCCAGCCGCGTCACAATTTGGCCGCCTGGACGACCGCCGGCGACCGGCTCGCCGGCGCGTGGAACCCGGACGTCGACGGCACGGTCTACGCCCTCGCGTTGCGCGCGAACACCGTCTACGCGGGCGGGGCGTTTCGGCATGTGGGCGGACAAGTCCGTCGCGGCCTCGCGGCCTTCGATGCCAGTTCGGGGACGGTCTCCGGCTGGGACCCGAACGCGCGGGGCGACGACGAGATCGACGACGCGGCGCCGGAAGATCCCGCCGCCGCCGGGCAGCCGCGCGCGATGCAGAGCAACATCGACGGCACGGTGCGGTCGCTCGCCGTGGCAGGCGACACCGTGTACCTCGGTGGCGATTTTTCGAGCGTCGGCGGGCAGCCGCGCGATCACGCGGCCGCGGTCGACGCCGACGCCGGCACGGTACGTGATTGGCAGCTCTCGGCCGGCGATGCCGTGCTCGCGCTCGCGGTCCACGATTCGCAGGTGTACGCGGGCGGCGCATTCAACAGCGTGGGTGCCGCGCGCCGCGCGCGCCTCGCCGCCATCGACGCATCGGGCGCGCTCCTGCCGTGGCAGCCGCAGGCGAACGGCATCGTCCGAACGATGATCCTGCATGGATCGACGATGATTCTCGGCGGCGATTTCACCGCCGTGAATGGGATGTCTCGCGGGTACTTGGCCATGGTCGACGCGCATTCGGCGATGCTCGTCGGCACGGATCCCGCGCTGAACTGGCCCGTGGAGGCGTTCCTGCTGAACGGCGGCACGCTCTACGTCGGCGGCGCGTTCACGGCCGTGGGCGTCGTGCCGCGGCGGTTTGCCGCGGCCTTCGATCTGTCGACGGACTTCGCGCTCCTGCCGTGGAACCCGGATCTGAACGACGCCGTCCGGGCGTTCGCCCTGAACGGATCCATCCTCTACCTGGGCGGCGACTTCACCCGCGCCGCCGGCCAGCCGCACAGCCGTCTGGCCGCTGTCGATCGCGCGACCGGCACCGCATCGAGTTGGAACCCTCTCCTCAACGGACGGGTGAACGCACTGGCGATGCATGCCTGGACGCTCATGGCGGGCGGTGACTTCACCTCGGCGGGATCCGGCCGTCGACGCCTCGCCGCGTTCGACGTGACGACCGGCAAGCTCACGGGGTGGAATCCCGGCGCGTCCGCGCCGGTGACGACGCTCGCGAGCGTGGGCGAGACAACGTTCGCGGGCGGCGCGTTCACATCCCTCGCCGGCGTGTCGCGACCATTCGCGGGTGCGTTCGATGCGGCCGGCGTGCTGTTGCCGTGGAATCCGCGCCTCGACGGAGCGGTCTACGTCCTGCAGCCGGGGTCCGACGGCGTGTCGCTGGGCGGCGCGTTCACCGTCACCGGCGACGAGCGCTCTCTCCGCCCGTTCCTCGAACGCGTATCCGCGCCGTGAGCGTCGCTGCATTTCCTTTTCTCCACCGCCACCGATCCACTACAGTGCCTTCCACCATCCTCGTATGACACCCTTCCCTCCTCACCGCCCCCGCCCTTCCCGCGCGCTCCGCCCCGGCCTCGCGTCGTTCGTGGAGCTCTTCTATTCCATGGCGATCGTCAGCGTCATCGCGTCGGTCGTCATCGTGGCCATCAATCCCGCCCAGCAGCAGCAGGATGGGTACGACGCCCTCATGATCGCGCATGCCCAAGGCATCCAGCGCGCGCTGGTGCAGTACTTCGGCGACATGGGCCGCGTGTTCCCGGAGCAGGACAAATTGACCGTCACCTTGCCGTCGCAGGCTCGGCAGATCTGCAACCCCGCGAATCCCGACGGATACTGCATCAACCTCAATGAGCTGGCGGACAGGGGGTACGTGCCGCGGTTGACGCGCTACGACGCGGAGCCGTGCCAGCACTGGCTGGGCTACACCGCGTACCTGGATCCGGCCGAGGGGACGGAGCCCATCGTGACGCCGGTGTACCTGGGAAAGCCGCCGGTGCCGCGCACGCCGGTCGATCCGCACTGCGGCACGTTCGCGGCCGGCGGCTCGTCGAGTTCGGCGGGGTCCAATGGATCGACGGGCAGTGCCGCATCGAGCAATTCGGCTGCGAGCGCGGGTTCCAGCAGTTCGGAGGGCAATGGCTCGAGTAGTTCCGGGGGAGCCGGCTCCAGTAACTCAGCCGCCAGCGTCAACAGCGCGGCATCATCGCCGTCATCGGCACCCGCCATCAATTTCCTGTGGCCCGACGACGCGTTGTGGGCTGGTGCCGACGATCCGTTCTACTACACGCCCACGATCCCATGGACGGACCTGTTCGCGCAGTACGACCTCATCGGCTTCCAGACGG
>CAZTYD010000133.1:1423-3652 GCA_964618035.1 uncultured Candidatus Peribacteria bacterium | reverse complement strand
AGAAAATCACAAGATGGCGATCGATATGAAACAGAGGAAAAGTTTTTTGTAAAAAAAGATCGAGGCCTGAACCAGACGCGCGGAGTTGCGTTCTGGGAGACCTCGTGGTGAGCGAGAGCGCTCGTCGCGTTGCGTCAGGCGCGAACGAGCATGAGAAGGGACGAGGACTACGGCGACGCGTTGCAGTCGCGGAGGAAGAGGCGCGGCCGGGGCTTGTTCTGCCCGGCAACGCTGACGGCGACGACCCGCGTCGTGCCGCTCACGTCCTGGCCGGACATGGTGACGACGCCGTTGGCGTTGGCCATCGTGGTGTACGACGCCCAGAAGCCGACCGGGAAGCCGGCCCAGTAGCCGTGCTCTTCCAGGTAGATCTCCGTCACCGCGCCGGTTCCCGAGTCGACGAAGCGGCAGAACCCCGAGAGGTCCAACCAGTTGTCGACCACCCACATGCCCGTCGTGGGCAGGGTGAGCTCGCGCCCCTCGGCGAAGTACTGGGGCGTGTAGGTGCCGTCCGGGTTGCGGATCGGCCGCATCTGCACCGGCGAGCCCGAGGGGAAGGTGATCTCCCCCGGCGTGCGCCCCCACGTCGTCGTGAAGAAACGCCCGCCGCGGGTGGTGCAGAGGTTCTGCGCCACGACCGGGTTCAGGAGGCTGACCGGCCGCCCCGTGGTGCACGTGGGGTAGCCGCAGTTGCCCGCGTTGCAGGTTTGGCCGTTGCCGCACATGCGGCCGCAGGCGCCGCAGTTCATCACGTTGTTCGACGTGTCGATGCAGGCGCCGCCGCAGTTGGTCTGCGTGCCGGGGCACCCGCTCGAAGAGCGGCACGTGCCGCTCTGGCAGGTCTGGCCCGAGGGGCAGACGACGCCGCAGGCGCCGCAGTTGGCGTTGTTCGAGAACGTGTCGACGCACACGCCTCCGCAGTTGGTCTGGCCACCGGCACTGCAGCCGCAGCGGCCGCTCGTGCAGATCTGGCCGCTGGGGCAGACCGTGCCGCACGAGCCGCAGTTGTTCACGTCGGTCGACGTGTCGCGGCAGGTGCCGCCGCAGAACGTCTGGCTCCCCGTGCAGGGGGAGGCGCAGACGCCGGCGCGGCAGGTCCAGCCGCCCGGGCACGCGTTGCCGCAGGCGCCGCAGTTCGCGTTGTCGGCGCGCAGGTCGGCCTCGCAGCCGTTGGACGACCACCCGTCGCAGTTGCCGAAGTTCACGTTGCAGACGTCGGGGTAGCAGGTCCCCCGGGCGCAGTAGTGGAACGCCGCGTTCGGGAGCGCGCACCGGTTGCCGCAGGCGCCGCAGTTCGAGCGGTCGCTGCTCAAGTTCGCGCAGTACGAGGTGCCGCAGACCGTGCCGAACGAATCGTCGCACGAGTAGCGGCACGCGCCGGCCACGCACACGCCGCGCCCCGCGATGGGGCTCGCGCACGTGGTGCCGCAGGCGCCGCAGTTGGACGCGTTCGTCGCGAGGTTGACCTCGCAGCCGTTGGTAACGTTGCCGTCGCAGTCGGCGTAGCCGGCCTCGCACGAAGCGATGCCGCAGGCGCCGAAGCGACACATGGACCCGAGGGCGTGGGGGCCGACGGGGCACACGTTCCCGCAGGCGCCGCAGTTGAGTACGTCGCCGACGGGCGCGCGGGGTTGAACCTCGCAGCCCGTCTCGACGATGGCGTCGCAGTCGGCGAAGCCGGGGTTGCAGCGCATCCCGCAGCGGCCCGACGCGCAGGTCGAGACCGTGTTGGGACGCACCGTGCAGACGGTCGTGCAGGTGCCGCAGTGGTTCGTGGTGACCGCGAGGTCGACGCACTCCGTGCCGCAGGCGATGAGGCCCGTGGCGCAGGTCACGCCGCACGAGCCGCCGTTGCACACCTGGCCGCCCATGCAGCGGTTGCCGCAGGCGCCGCAGTTCGAGCCGTTGGTCGCGAGGTTCGTCTCGCAGCCGTTGGTCGCGTTGCCGTCGCAGTTGGCGAAGCCGGGGTTGCAGGTCGTGACCATGCAGGCCCCGGAGGAGCAGCTCGACGTCGCGTTCGCGAGGTTGCACGTGCGGCCGCAGGCGCCGCAGTTCATGGCGTCACCCGTGGTGCTGACGCAGGTCGACCCGCAGAGGGTCATCCCCGCGCTGCAGATGCCGACGCCGCAGCGGCCCGCCGTGCACGTCGCCGTGCCGCCCAACGGGGTCGGGCAGATGGTGCCGCATGAGCCGCAGTTGCGGACGTCGTTCGTCGCGTTCACGCACACG
>CAZTYD010000133.1:0-1413 GCA_964618035.1 uncultured Candidatus Peribacteria bacterium | reverse complement strand
AGAGCATCATGCCCGTGGGGCAGACGCAGGTGCCGGCGGAGCAGATCTGCCCGCCGGTGCAGACGCGGCCACAGGCGCCGCAGTTGCGGACGTCGGTGCCGAGGCTCGTCTCGCACCCGTTCTCGTGGACGCCGTCGCAGTTGCCGAAGCCCGCCGTGCAGCTCGCCACCTGGCAGGTGGACGAGGCACACATCGGGTTGGCGTTCGCGAGGGAGCACGCGCGGCTGCACATGCCGCAGTTGGACACGTCGTTCGTCACGTTGACGCACGCCGTGCCGCAGCGGACCGAGGGCAGCACGCACGGCGCGATGAGCGGCGCGCACGCGCTCCCCGTGCAGATCTCGCCCGAGGCGCAGGTGCGGCCGCAGGCGCCGCAGTTGTTGCGGTTCGTGCTGAGGTCGAGGCACGCGCCCGAGCAGTTGGTGAGCCCCGTCGGGCAGCTCACCCCGCACACGCCCACCGTGCACGTCGCCGTCCCGCCCCCGGAGGGGATCGGGCAGACGCGGCCGCAGGCGCCGCAGTTCATGGTGCTCGCGTTCGTGTCGATGCAGGCGGTGCCGCAGCGCATCTGGCCCGAGGGGCACGGCCGCGGGCCGCAGAGGCCGGCCGTGCACACCTGGTCGGTTGCGCAGACGCGGCCGCAGGCGCCGCAGTTCGTGTCGCTCATGGAGACGTCGACGCAGAGGCCGCCGCACATCACCTGGCCCAAGGGGCAGCCCGTGACGCAGCGCGAACCGCTGCAGGTCTGGCCCGAGGGGCACGCCGTGCCGCAGGCGCCGCAGTTGGCGCCGTCGGTCGCGAGGCTGACGCAGGCGTTCCCGCAGGCCGCGAGGCCCGTGGAGCAGCTCACGCCGCAGCGGCCGCTCGCGCACACCGCCGTGCCACCCCCCGTGGGGATCGGGCACGCCGTGCCGCAGGCGCCGCAGTTCATCGGGTCGTTGCTCGTGATCACGCACGCGCCGCCGCAGACCGTGAGGCCCGCGGGGCACGTGAGCGTGCAGCGCCCGGCGGAGCAGAGCTGGCCCATCGAGCAGACGTTGTCGCACGCGCCGCAGTTGTTGGTGTCGGTCGCCGTGACGACGCAGCGCCCGCCGGAGCAGGTGGTCTGGCCGTTCTGGCACGAGACCGGGACGTCCGGCATCGTGTCGGGGACCACGTCGGTGGCGTTGCTGCCGTCGTCCGAGACGGCGTCGGCGGCGCTGTCGGGCGCCGCGTCCGCGACGTCGGGCCCGTTGCCCGCGTCGGGGGTGGTGTCGGCCGCAACATCGGTGCTACCCGAGTCGCGACCCGTCGGATCCATCGCGGGGCCGCCACATGCGGCACCGGTGAGGATCAGGAGAGCAAGGCTCACATTTCGAATCATTGCGAGAACCTCGAGGCAGTGAGGCTCGGACCGTTTTCTAAGGACGGCAC
>CAZTYD010000132.1:0-3670 GCA_964618035.1 uncultured Candidatus Peribacteria bacterium | reverse complement strand
ATTCTTGACAACTGGCATGGGAGAGGAGGAAAGAAATGAAGAACGGCGCAGTGCGCCGCAGAGACCCCGTCTCGGGAGTGGCGGCTGCGCCGCCATCGCGTGCCGTGAGCAGCCGAGGCCGTCGATGAACGCTCGCAGTGTCCGCGTGATCCATAGGTGGTCGAGAAGGGAGTGAATGCTCCGGTTTCTAGAGACGATGCGTTCGCGACAGCCTGACAAAAAACTGTCGCCTCTGGCGCGTCGTCCCATTCGTTACCCCCCCGGAAGGCGCGCTGCGAAGCAGTTATTGGCGATGAAATGCGTAATACAGAGAAATAATCCAAACCCAAGGCGGTTCCATTATCCGTCATTTTCTGGTATAATAATTTGATTACCCGTCCGCTATGACAATCCAGATCCGCATCACGCCGGCCACGCTCATCCTCAGCCTCTGCGCCACGGTCGCACTCGTCCCGGCGCTCACCCGCGCGTACATCGACCCGAACGATCTGTTCAATTCTCCCATCATGGGCAATTCCACGTCATCCGACCCGTGCGCTGCCTCCTCGTCTTCCACTTCGTCCTCACAAGGATCAGCCTCTTCCATCGACTACCTCAGCATCATCCCGTTCGGGGAGAAAGTCTCGTCGGCGTCGTCGCTGAACTACCTGGCGATCATTCCGTTCGGACAACCGGTCTCCTCGTCGTCCATCGACTACATCGGCATCATTCCCTTCGGTACGGCCATTTCGTCATCGTCCTCCTCCGCGTCGGCCAATCCCTGCAGTTCGTCGTCCGTCGTCTCGACATCGTCGTCGAGCCGCAGCTCCGGCGGCCCCGTCGCCGGCGCGAGTAGCTCGGCGGGCGCCGTGCAGTACGTGAACAACGGCGCCGGCGGCAAGACGCGCATCATCGTCAAGGAGCCTACCTACGTGACGAACGAAGCGCCGATGCAGCCGTTCCCCGTCACCGTTCCGGTCGAAACGCATGCCGCAGCCGGTACCTCGCAGCTGCCGACGAACACGCAGACCGTTGGCCAAGCCGGCGGGAATGGCGCCCTCCAAGCATCGATCCTCAACGGACAGACCACGGCGCTGCACAGCGGCGCTCCGGCCATGGCGCAGTCGGGCCCGGGCTCCGCGCTCGCGCTCCTGTTGGTCCTGATCGCCGGCGTGATCGTATTTTTCCGGATACCACAAAAGGCGGAGTAGCCAAGCCTAGTCCGTTCCACTTTCTGGCGGGTGTATCTATGATACGTCCCGTTTGCTCGTGAGAATTCCCGTCTCATGCGCGTCTTCCTCCCTACTTTTTCCCCACCTCCACTGTGAAACGCTCAAGCTCACAGCTGGCCGGTCTGGCTGCGTTCATCGCCGTCGGGTTCTTCGCGTTCGTGGCATTGCGCTCGACGAAGACGCCCGGCGGACCGACCACCGTGCACCAAGCCGCCACCCAGCTCCCCCCGATCGCAGACATCCCCATCCCGTTCTTCCCCTCGGCGAGTGACAAGGCCGGTTCCATCCGCCCGCTCGGCACCATCAAGCTCAACGGCACATCGAATGCCGACGTCTTCCTCGTGGAACTGAGCGATGCGACGGAAGCCGACAAGAGCCAGCAGCTGAGCGCCGACAACGTGTACCTCATCGCCACGCCGATCGGCGCGGCGCGCGTACCGATGGACGTCGCCTTCACGCGCGTGAACGGCGTGATGCCGAACTACTTCTGCTACCACTACAGTCCCGGCGCCGCCGAGGAAATCGCGAACAAGAACGCGGCGGCCAAGAAGGATCAGTTCCCTCGCTCCTTCCTGTGGTCGGCCACGGCGCGCGACGAAGACGTGCTGCACGCGATGGGCCTGCACAACTTCGCCACAACGTACGGCATCACCTGGCACTTGACCAACGGTTCGGACGATCTGGGCTACTTCGAGCCTGATGCGCTGTACGTCTGCATCGCGAATACCGGCACCTCCAACACCACCGTCATGCTCCACCCGCCCGCCATCTGCGGCGACCGCTGGATGATGGATCCCGAGGAGTGCGACGACGGCAACGTGACGGCCGGCGACGGCTGCTCGGCTACCTGCACCATCGAGCCCGGCTACACCTGCACGGGCAACCCGAGCGTGTGCTCGGACACCGGCCCGGCCATTAGCGCCGTGACCGCCACGCCGGCGGAGACATCCGCCGTCGTAACATGGACCACGAGCCCCGCAGCCGACTCGCAGGTGGAGTACGGCACCACCACGGCCTACGGTTCGAGCACCACGCTCGACCCGACGCAGGTGACTTCCCACTCAGTGAACGTTTCGGGCCTCACTGCCGGCACCACGTATCACTACCGGGTGAAGAGCAAAGTCGGTACGAGCGGCGTGGTAGCCATCTCCGACGACGCGACCTTCACCACCGCGCAGCCGCAGCTCTCCATTACGAACGTGCAGACGTCGAACGTGACGGCGGACAGCGCGACGATCACGTGGACGACGAACGTCGCCGCGACCTCGCAGGTGCAGTACGGCACCACCGCCGCGTACGGTTCGAGCACCACGCTTGATTCCGCACTGGTCACCTCGCACAGCGTGACCGTCTCCGGACTGACCGCCTCGACTCTCTACCACTTCAAGGTACTCAGCGACTTGGGCGGTTCTTCGACTCCGGTTGAATCGAACGACGGGACGTTCACGACAACGGCTCCGGCCGCGGTCTGCGGGAACGGCATCGTCGAGGCCGGCGAAGAATGCGACGAAGGCGCGCAGAACGGCCAGGGCGTCTGCACCACGCAGTGCAAGCTTCTCATTCCGTTCTAGAACTCTCGGTTTCTCCCTCAAGCCGCCGCGTCCTGTGGACCGGCGGCTTTTTGTATCGCGCCGCTTCGTGGTACTGTGCGGTTCATGCCACGGCACCGACGTCTCGTCTACCAATCGCGCCTGCACCTGCTCCTCACCATCGCGTCACTCGTCGTGCCGTTCGCCTTCCTCTTCGCGCTCTCGCGGGTGGTCAAGGTGTCGAGCGTGCGACTGCTCGCCGACGTGGCGGTGTCGACGGAGCGCCTCGCCGTCGCCTACGTGATCGCGGCAGTGCTCGCATGGGTTCTGGCGACCGCCTTCTACCGCGGCCGGCGCGCGCTCGTCGCGGTGCCGCTCTTCGACGTGCTGCAGAGTTTCCCCACCTTCGCCGCGCTCCCGCTGGCGGTGCTGTGGTTCGGCAATACGAGCACCACCGTCATCCTGTTCCTCATCATCACCGTCATCTGGCCCATCTACTTCAGCATCCACAGCTCGCTCAAGCTCGCGCGGCACGACTGGTGGGAAGCGGTGCACGTCTCGGGGATTCGCGGACGGGACTACCTGCGACTGTACCTGCTGCCCGTCACCATTCCCGGGCTCATCACCGGATCGGTCATCGGCCTCGGCGAAGGATGGGAGGCGCTGGTGGCCACCGAGATCATCGTGGGAACCAAGAACGGCCTCGGCCCGTTCTTCAACGCGTCGTCGTCGAATCCGACCGTCACCGCGTTCGGCATTCTGGCGCTACTCATCCTCATCTTCTGCATCAATAAAATTCTCTGGCTGCCGCTGCTCGAGTGGAGCCACCGCACCATGGAAGAATGATCATTCCCGCACCATTCCTAACCCTCACCTGCGTCACGAAACAGTTCGCCGAGCACCCCGCGGAACACGTGGTCGCGGTGCAGA
>CAZTYD010000131.1:0-3678 GCA_964618035.1 uncultured Candidatus Peribacteria bacterium | reverse complement strand
TGCTCTTCCTCGTCAGCTTCCTCCTCACCGCCGGCTTCACGTTCTTCACGACGTTCTTCTCGGTGTACCTCAGCGATCAGTTCGGCTTCATGCAAGGCCGCATCGGCGATTTCTTCGCGTACGTCGGGCTGTGGATCGCCATCACGCAGGGGCTGATCACGCCCGTCGTCGCCAAGCGGTTCAAGGCGTACCGCGTGCTGAGCGTCACGATGGTGCTGCAGGGCATCCTCATCGGTCTGCACGTCCTGCCGACCGATGCGCGCTGGCTGCTCCTGCTGGTGCCGCTGTTCGCCATTCCCAACGGCCTCACCATGGCCAACCTGATGTCGCTGCTCAGCACCGTGACGAAGAGGGAGAACCAGGGCGAGGTGCTCGGCATCAACGCCAGCCTCGCGGCGCTCGCGCAGACCGTCGCGCCGGTGCTTGCCAGTGTCATCGCGGCGCCGCTCGGTTCGCGCGCTCCCATCGTCGTCGCGGCGGTGATGATCGTGCTGACGGGCCTGTTCTTCGCGGCGATGTATCGCCCGCCTGCGCAGGCGTGACGCGCCGAGGCCACGCCGCCTCCGCGAGAATGAAAGAACTCGCTGTCGACATCGCGGGGGAACCTGCTATCCTCCCGGCACTTCTCCGGTGTGAGCATCCGTTCAATTGCTCCTCGCAGTCCCTCCCATGACCGCATCCGCCCTCATCACCCTGCGCGAGACGCTCGAGGCGTCTCTGGTTATCGGCATCGTGCTCGCGTACCTGGAGCGCACCGACAATCGATCCTTCCGGCCGTCGGTGTGGCTGGGTCTGGCCGCGGGCGTCGCGCTCAGCCTCGTGCTCGGCGTGCTGTTGCATCGGTTCCTGGGCGGTCTCCGCGGCCGGATGGAGCAAGTGTTCGAGGGAACGTTGCTGCTGCTCGCCGTCGGGCTGATGAGTTGGATGGTGTACTGGATGATGCGCGCGGGCCGCACGATGCGGCAGTCAGTGGAGCGCGACGTCTCGACGCACGTCGTGCGCGAGTACAAATTGGGAATTTTCTTCCTCATCCTCTTCACCGTGCTGCGGGAGGGGACCGAGACGGTGATCTTCCTGCAGGCCGCCTTGCTCCAGTCCGGTTCGGGCGTGCAGCTGTTGGGCGCCGCACTCGGCGTGATCGTCGCCGTCGCGCTCAGCGGCATGGTCTTCTGGGAGATCCGGCAGATCCCGCTCCGGCGGTTCTTCGGCGTGATGAACGCGCTGCTCATCCTCTTCAGCGCCGGGCTGTTCATGCATGGCATACACGAGTTTCAGGAAGCGGGAATTCTTCCCGAGACCATCGAACACGTGTGGGACACATCGGCGGTTCTCCCGCAGGAGAGCTTTGTCGGCGGCGTACTTCGCCAGTTATTCGGCTACAGCGAAGCGCCGTCGTTATGGGAAGTGGTGGGGTACGTCGGGTATTTACTGATGGCTGCATTGGTCTGGTATCGATTGCGAACGAAGAAGAGGATTTGATTTCTCCATGGAGAGCGGGCCTTCGGCCTGCGAATCTGGCACCAGAACTCAGCCATGTATCCACAAGTCCGGCAGCATCCTGTTTGCTGGTATCTCCTACACATGCCCCACTCAAACACCTATCGAAAGCACAGGTGTTCTCTTTCTTGTCTACCCCGACAAGAAAGAGAACCAGAAAGAAACGCACCGGCCTTCGTCTGCGGACTACGGCCGGCAAGCCCGCTTCTTCAACAGACTACGTACGGCCGGCAAGCCCGCTTCTGCATCGTGGCCTGCCCACCGGAGCGCGCACGCGAAGGTGGGCGGTGGGTTCCGCCCTTTGTTTTGTGGGATGTTTGCTGTCTTCTCGTCGCTTACCGCTTACCGCTGTCTTCTGTCTTCTGATCTCTGCACGCCCACCCTCACTTCTTCCCCTTCTTCGTCGTATCGAACGGCAGCGTGAAGGACACCATGGTGCCCTTGCCGAGCTTGCTCTCGATCCACATGTCGCCGCCGAGGTTCTGGATGATGCCCTTGGCGATGAAGAGGCCGAGGCCGTTGCCCACCGGCTTGTACTGCGCGGCGTTGGACGCGCGGGTGAACTTCTCGAACACGTGCGGCACGTCCTGCGGCGGGATGCCGTAGCCCTGGTCCTTCACCGAAATCTGCGCCATTCCGTTCTGCTTGGTCACGTGGACTTCGATGGTGGTGCCGTCGGGCGAGAAATCGATGGCGTTCTGGATCAGTTCCTGCAGGACGCCGAAGAGGAGCTTCGGGTCGAGCTGCACGGGGTCGAGCTGCGGATCGAGGAAGATCTTCAGGATCTGCTTGCGGCGCTGGAGGTGCGACGCCGCGTCGCTCATGGCGCGCTTGAGGATGTCCTTGAGCGAGGCGAGCACTTCCAGCTTGTAGTTCGCGCCTTTGGCCGCCACCTCGTTCGCTTCGGTCATGGCGCGGATGATGCTCTCCATGCGCGTCACGCCCTCCTGGATCTGCATCGTCACTTCCTTGTTGCCCCACAGTTCCTTTCCGTCGGGATCCTGCAGGAGTTCGAGCCACCACTTGAAGCTCGCGAGCGGCGCGCCCAGCTGGTGGGTGGCCAGTTCCATGAGCGCCAGGCGGTTCGCGTTCACCTGCTTGTCGGCATCGGCCGTTCCTTGCGAGGCGAAGCGGCGCACGACCATCCAGAGCACCAGGCTCGAGAAGATCACGAGACCGAGCGAGAAGCCGAACGCTCTCGCGGATGACTCCCACGTGTTCTCGGACTTCTGCATGCCGAGGAAGCCGATGACGTTTCCGTCGCTGCCCTTGAGCGGGGCGTACGCGATGATGGTCGCGCCCGTTCCGACAACGAGCGACTGCTCGGCATTCGTTTGGAGCGCCGCCGTCGCATCGGCGGGAAGTCCGACGCTCTCGTCGCGCCGCTGCGGCAGCGACGACAGGCGCACGTGCGCGCCGGCCGCACCCGTGCCGCTCCTCACGAGGAGGATCGATTCCGCATGCGACCGTTGCCGCAGATCGTCGAGTTGCGGCTGGAACGATTCCTCGACGGCCTCGTCGCGCGGCTGCGTGAGCAGGATGTCCAGGATGCCGCGGTCGAGCGAGAGTGTTGCGAGCGCGGCTTCGCGGCGGAGCGATTCGCGGCGCTGCACCTCCAGGAATTCCTTCCCCTGCGCGAAGAAACTGACGCCCACGGCGACGGCGAAGAACAGGAGCAGCAGGAAGAAACGCAGCGTGCGCCACGTACTCCGGAGCCGGGTGGGAGAAATGGGACTTTTAGACATGATGTGTCTTTGATTTCATTATACCAAAAAACGTGCCCGGAGGCACGTGCTTTTTGGCGTGTTTCTGCGGAGCGGAATGCGCTCAGGATCCCGGCCGGGGAGACGGTTTCCGCTGCGAAAAGCTCTTCAGCAGCCGCATGTGGTAATTGCCGACCGTGCGTCCATGGGCACGCACGTCCGTTCGACGGCCGCGATCCGCCGAGGACGCTCTGTTCCCTGTGACGGACGCTTCCCGTCCCTGCGAGAGCGGCAGCAGGCGCGGCTGCGCGGCGGACAGCCGTTGGAACAGCTGTTCCATCTGGGTCTCCGTGAGGAGTGAACCGTACTGCTCGAAGTCGCGAGGCAGGATGCCGCGCCGCTTGAACGCCTCCGTGTAGCGCCAGTGCCACGGCAGCACGCGGATGTCCACGCTGTCGGGCAGGGCGACGCCGTACGC
>CAZTYD010000130.1:0-3684 GCA_964618035.1 uncultured Candidatus Peribacteria bacterium | reverse complement strand
TGGCATCGCTGCAGGAGCGGTACCAGTACATTCTCGTCGATGAGTTCCAGGATACGAACGGCGCGCAGTACCGATTCGTCGAGCAGCTGACGACGTACGCCTCGGTCGACCATGCGCCGAATCTGTTCGTCGTGGGCGACGACGATCAGGCCATCTACCGTTTCCAGGGCGCGAACTTGCAGAATCTTCTCTCCTTCCGCAGCCGGTTCCCGCAGGCGCCGGTCATCGCCCTCACCGTCAGCTACCGGTCGACGCAGGCGATTTTGGATGCGGCGGGATCGCTCATCGAGAAGAACACCGAGCGTCTGGTCGGCCGCATCGACGGTCTGGAGAAGACGCTCGTCGCCGGTACGGGCGAAGTCGGGGAACCGCCGATGCTCCTCTTCTGCCCGAGCAATGTCGCTGAGCCGTGGATGATCGCCGATCTCGTGACGGATCGCGTGCAGCGGGGGATCGCACCCGACGACATCGCCGTGCTCACGCAGACGAACGGCGAGATGCAAACATACTATGATGCGCTGCACGCGCGCGGCATTCCGGTGCAGATGGGGGGGAAGGTGAATCTGCTCACGCATCCGCTCGTGCGGCAGCTGCTGGCGATCTTGCGCGGCATCGCCCGGCCGGAAGACACCGCCGCGTTGGCGGCGGCCATCGCGTGCGAGGTGCACGGGTGCCATCCCGCCGATCTCGGGAATATCTTCCACCTGCGCCGCGAGCGCGACATGTCGCTCATGACGCTGCTGCTCAGCCTGGAGTCTCTGCACGCCGCCGAGCCAGCGATCCGCTTCCATCACATCGACCGGCTCATCGCGGCGCGCGATTGTCTGTTGAATTTGCACCACAAGATCGGCTCGCAGACGGTGGTGCAGACCGTCGAGCGCGTGCTGAAGGACTGCGGGCTCATTCACTCCGTCAGCCAGTTCGATGGCGCCGTGCTGCGCGACCATGAGTCGTACGAGCAGCTCACGCCCATCGACCCGCTCGACTTTGCCGCGCTGCAGGCGTTCTTCCAGTACGTGAACGCGCGTGCGTGCGAGCATCCGCACTATTCGTTCGCCATGCTCATGAGCGATCTGGAGTTCTACGAGCATCCCGACTACGGCGATTTGCGCCTGAGCTACACGCTGCCGCACGTGACTGAGCACGGCGTGCGTCTGATGACGGCGCACCACAGCAAGGGTCTCGAGTTTCACACGGTGATCCTCGCGAACTTCCGCGAGAGCCACTGGGACCGGCGCCGCAACCCGCCGTCGCTCGCGGTGCCGGAAGATCTCCTCTTCGGCTGGGAGAAGGAACAGAAGACCTTCGAGCAATCCCAAGACGAGCGCCGAGTCGCCTTCGTGGCCATGACGCGGGCGAAGGAGGAGCTGATCTTCACGTGCCCGCAGCAGGTGCAGACGGACGGCAAGGCGCGCGACGTGTCGCCATCCGCCTTCTTCGCCGAGGCGGGGAATCTGCCCGAGGAGAAGCGCGAGCTGCACGATCCGCTGCACGCGTCCACGCTCCTCGTGTCGCCGGTACGGGATCTGACCGACGAGTATCGGGCGTTTCTGCTCGAGAAACTGGAGACATTTCAGCTATCCGTGAGCGCGCTCAACAGGTTCCTGGAGGATCCGCGCCTGTTTCTGGAGAACGACCTGCTGCACATGCCGCAGGTCAACAAGGCCGAGCTCATCTACGGCACCGCCGTGCACCAGGCTCTGAGGCAGTGGGGCATGAGCGTGCAGGAGGGCTCGCCGCTCGGCCCGGAGGAATTCATCCGCCGCTTCGAAACGCACATTCTGGATCACGAGATCGCCACCGATGCGGTGAAGAGCGCGCTCATCGAGGAGGGGCGCGCGCTGCTGCCGCGCTACTACGAGCAGCGGCTCGCCGTCGGGCGCCCCGTCATCTACCGCGTGGAATCGTCGTTCGCCGGCTACCTCGACGCCACCGCCGATCCGGCGAAGCCGGGGATTCCGCTGAAGGGGAAAGTGGACCGCATCGATCTGGATGCGCCGGATGTCGCCGCCGCGACGGTGATCGATTTCAAGACGGGAAAGCCGAAGACCGAGAGGGAGATCATGGATGGAGATTTGTATCGTCAACTTGTTTTCTATTCCCTGCTGATGGAGCTGAGCGGCACGCCGCTGCAGCCGCATACGTACGTGCTGGATTTCATCGGCAGCGGTCCGGACCATCCCATAGAGCGCAAATTCCAGGTGAGTGAGGAGGATCGAGAATCTTTGAGGATCTTGATCCGCGCCGTCTGGAAGAAGATCAAGGACCTGGATTTCACGCCCCTCGAAACGTGATACGCCTTCGCGATGAAACATGACGAATTTCTCCTCAACGATACCTTCAGGAACGCGTCGATCTCACTACGGCGTACGAGAGGAGGAGTGTGTTGTTCTCTTTGATTTGTAATCTTTTCAACGCACATTGGCATGATGGCGGCGTAGCGGGATCGCCGCTTTCTGTGTGCCAATAGCCGCCGCAATCTCGCCACACCCTAGCCGCGAAGCCGCATCACTCACTCACCTGCTCGATCTGCTTGGTCGTCAAATTCAGCTCGTAGATTTTCCTCTGCAAGCCCTTCGACGTGTCGCCGGTCGCGACGAAGCGCACGGTGTTGGCGTCGGTGAACCCGATGGAGGAATCGAGATCGAGGTACACGCCGTCGGTTCCCGTCCACTTGCCGACGAAGCGCGTCGTGGGCTCCGCCTCGCGGCGGAAATCCGGCTCCAGGAAGAAGTAGCAGATGGGCTGCGTGTCCGCCGAGCCGCAGGCCGTGTCGTTCTGGCAGCGATGGCCGCCGCACTCGGGGGATTTCTGCGTAGCGAGGACCAGGTAGTACGGCGACTGCATGCTCTTCACGATCTTCAGCACGCGCATGGTCCCGACGGTGTAGGACTCTTCGGGTGGCATCGTGCTCTGCACCCCGATGGGCAGGGCGATGTTGGATCCCTCCGGCAGCGCCCCCACGGCGTTCTTCACGGTCTGCGGCTGCGTGGCGACGATGGAGAACCCTTGGAGCATGAGGAAGCCGCCCATGAGCAGGCTCCCCAGAAAGAGAATCGCGAGCAGGTACACGATGTGGCGCATGAGGCACAGTGTACAGGATGGCGCGAACGCATGACAAAGCTTCTTGTCGTCGCGCCGCGTCGCAATCAAGCGCCGACGACGGTGATCGTCACGGCCCTCGTGCGCGGCTTCTCGTCGAAATCCACCACGAACACACGCTGCCACGCGCCGAGACGTACCGCGCCGTCCTCGATGGGAATTGCCACCTGCGTGCCCATCAGCACCGATCGCACGTGCGCGTAACCGTTCATGTCGCCGGCGTAGCTGCCGTTGTGGTGGTAGTGCGCGCGCTCCGGCAGCAAGCGCTCGAAGAATTCCTGGATGTCCCTCTTGAGTCCCGGCTCATCGTCCATGATGGTGACGCCGGCCGTCGTGCCGTCGACCATCACGATAGCGATGCCGGTCTGGACGCCGCTCTTTCGCACTGCCTCCTCCACGCGGTCGGTGACGGGGTGGAAATCGGTGTGCCCGACCGTGTCTAAGGTAAAATTCATAAATGTATGGTAAAATATAACTATGTCTCTTGAAGACGATAATCCCTATCGTGCTCCGGAATCTCCCATTGGACAAATCCATAGCTTACTCGTTGGGGGGCGAGTGCCATGCCAGGCCTTTTACACC
>CAZTYD010000129.1:0-3696 GCA_964618035.1 uncultured Candidatus Peribacteria bacterium | reverse complement strand
TGCCCTTGTTGGTCAGGGTGATATTGCCCTGATCCATGCACGAGGTGGTGAGCCA
The DNA here is from genome assembly GCA_964618035.1 of uncultured Candidatus Peribacteria bacterium. GTDB lineage: Bacteria > Patescibacteriota > Gracilibacteria > Peribacterales > Peribacteraceae > JAQBQQ01. Next base: position 3,641 of record CAZTYD010000129.1, on the reverse strand, counting down.
GATCATCGGGCGGCTGGGGCACGTGATCGGCGAGCTGAAGAAGCGCGACAAGATCGTCGTGCCGTACGTGCATGGCGACACCACCACCGCGATGGCGGCCAGCAACGCCGGGTACTGCCACATGTTCGCCTCCGTCCACGTGGAGGCGGGCATCCGCACGCTCACGCCGAAGTACGGTGACGAGTCGCACCACGATTGGCGGAGCGAGGAGACGTTCGACATCATCCACTGGTACAATTTCCTGCAGAAGCCCGAGAACTGGGAACGCGGCAGCCTGGAGCCGTACCCCGAGCAGTTCAATACGCGCGCCAGCGAGGCGGCCAGCGGCATCCACCTAGCGCCGCACGAGCTCGACCGCGATTTCCTCCTGGGCGAAGGCTACCCGGCCGATCGGATCTTCGTGGTGGGGAACTCCGTCGCCGACGCGACGATGGAAGCGGTGGAGAAGGCCGATGATTCGAAGATTTTTCAGGAATACCCGTCACTCAAAGACGGCGAATTCGTCCGGTTCTGCATCCATCGACGCGAGAACTGTCTCTCGGAACTGCGCTTCCGTGCCATCTACGAGGCGATGACGGGGCTCATCCGCGAGGGCAGGAAGGTGCTGCTCATCTCGATGTTCCAGACGGAGCAGGCGTTCGAGCGATTCGGCTTGAAGGAGGAAGTGGATCGGCTCGCCAAGGAATTCCCCAATTTTCTCTACTCGTCCGTGTGGCCGCAGTACACCGATGTGATCGCCGCCATGCGCAAGGCGGCCGTGTGCGCCACCGACAGCGGCTCCATGCAGGAAGAGATGAACATCCTGGGCGTGCCGTGCGTCACGCTGCGCTTCGGGTCGGACCGCAGCGAATCGGTGATGAACGGCGGCAATGTCATCGCGCCACCCGTGAGCGGCTCGCTCATCCGTTCCGTCGTCGACTTCGCCTGGGGCAACGAGTACATGAAGCGCCGGCCCAGGATCTACGGCGAGAAGGTGAGCGAGAAGTGCATCGAGACCGTGGTGAACGTGTTGAAAGAAGGAGAGGTGTTCAGGAGCGAAGAAGAGCGGTTGGGGTTGCGGTGATCTGGAAAAAGCGCGACACACGTTGCCGTGCTGAGCCTGTCGAAGCGCGGATTTTGTGCTTCTTATTCCACGGTCACTCCCATGCTCCGGGCCGTGCCCATCACGGTCAACACCGCCGCTTCCAGGCTGCCGGCGTTGAGGTCGGGCATCTTCATCTGCGCGATCTCCTCGGCCTGTTTCTTCGTGATCTTGCCCACTTTCTTCTTATTCGGCTCGCCGCTGCCGCTCTCGACTTTCGCGGCTTCTTTGATCATGGCCGACACCGCCGGCTGCTTCACCTTGAAGCTGAAGCTGCGGTCGTCGTACACCGTGATGACGACGGGCAGCATCTTGCCCATCTTGTCGCCCTTCGTCTTCTCGTTGAACTGCGTGCAGAAGCCGTTGATATCCACGCCGGCCTGGCCGAGCGCGGGGCCCAGCGGGGGAGCCGGGTTCGCCTGGCCGCCACGGGCCATTACTTTGATGACTTTCTTGACGACTTTTGCCATAGCTGGGGGAGGCTACTGGAAGATGTAGTGGGTTGACAAGGGGATTTAGGAGGATTTTAGGGAAGATTTCAAGATTGCAAGACTGCAAGAATCCAAAGGAAAATCCAAGAGTTCCTCCCTTAGGAGCTTCGTTGCAATCTTGCAGTCTTGCAATCTTGAAATCTTCAGTCACTGACTGCCTCCAACAGCGCCTGCACCTCCGCGTCCTTCCCCGGCGCTATATGCACCTCGTAGAGCCTGTCGCGCACCCGCAGCAGCACGATCTGCTCGTCGCTGATGGCCGGGTCTTGGAAGCTGAGCATGTCGCGGACCGGTTTGCCGGGGTCGGAGAGCTGTTCGTCGCGCAGGTTGCGTACGCCGGCCGAGAACGACTTGATGAGCGCCTGGCGCATGGCGGCGAAGTACTCCTTCACGTTGGGCGATTCCGTCCACGAGAGGAGCCCCACGCGGTCGTCGTTCTTCACCAGCACGTACGTCTGCACGGCCTGCGGCTGCGGCACGATGCGCGAGAGCAGGCTGCCGTTCCCGATGCCGGCCGTGACGGCGTTCAGCTGCAGGGTTTTCAGCACGTCGGCCATGTCCGGACCGGCGGCGACCGCCACGCCGGGTGGGGTACTGCCGCCGAGATCCGTCCGCGCGGCGGCGCCAAGGGGCAGGGCGTTCTCCTGCGGCAGCAGGACCACGTCCAGGAAGCTCAGCGTGCCCAGCGCGCCGACGAACACGAGAGTGACGAAGATTTTCCACCTGATCGGCATGGTTTGAATTGTATCCTATGTGAGTGATGAATGAGCAGTTCTTTCGTTGTCTCATCGATAAATTGTTCAATTGCTCAATTGCCGTTCCATTGAGCGAGTGCTCGGACTTTGCTTGCTATCAATTTAACAATGTAACAATTTAACAATTCATTCTTCCGTCTGTTACCATCTCGGTATGGCCATCCAGCGTACGCAGAAAGTTCCCGTCACGCAGCCCGAGAAGACGCAAGCCGATTCGAACGTGTTCGAGCAGTCGCTGCGGCCGCGCACGCTGGGCGAGTACGTGGGGCAGAGCAAGATCAAAGGACATCTGCTGATGCACATCCAAGCGGCCAAAGAGCGCGAGGAGCCGCTGGGGCACATCCTGCTGCACGGTCCGCCGGGGCTGGGCAAGACGACGCTCGCGCACATCATGGCCCGCGAGATGGAGTCGCAGATCCGCCTGACGAGCGGGCCGGCGCTCGAGAAGCCCGGCGACGTGGCGTCCATCCTCACGAACCTGCAGAAGGGCGACGTGCTCTTCATCGACGAGATCCACCGCCTGCGCCCGGTGGTGGAGGAAATGCTCTACTCGGCCATGGAGGACTGCGCGCTCGATCTCGTGATCGGCAAAGGCCCCACGGCGCGGTCGATGCGCCTCACGCTGCAGCCGTTCACGCTCATCGGCGCCACCACGAAGGCCGGCGCCATCAGCGCGCCGCTGCGCGACCGATTCCTGCACCAGTACAAGCTCTCGTTCTACGATCTCAACGAGATGGAACTGATCGTCGAGCGCAGCGCGCAGATCCTGGCCATGACGTTCGAATCCAAGGCGGCGCGGCGCATCGCACAGAGCAGCCGCAGCACGCCGCGCATCGCCAACCGCCTCATCCGATCGGTGCGCGATTACGCGCAGGTAGCGGGCAAAGCTCGCGTCGATCTCGGGTCCGTCGAACAGACGCTCGCGGCGCTGGATATCGACGACGAGGGATTGGATGCCACGGACCGCGCGCTCATCGCCGCCATCGTGGAGAACTTCGGCGGCGGGCCGGTGGGTCTCTCAACGCTCGCGGCGGTGCTGGCGGAGGAAGAGCAGACCATCGAGGACGTGTACGAGCCGTATTTGCTCCAGCAGGGTTACCTGCAGCGGACGCCGAAGGGTCGCATGGCCACGCGGAAGGCGTTCGAAAAATTAGGACAGAAGCTGCCCGAGAATTTGCAGCAGAGTATGTTTGTGGAATAAAAGAGAGAAGGTCTGGGTTTCTCTCTGACATCGCTTTGTTCCACTCAGTGCTTCTGATGTGTCATCCTCGTATGCTTCCCAGCATGAAGAAGCCAGATGAGGTACGGTCAGTC
>CAZTYD010000128.1:0-3698 GCA_964618035.1 uncultured Candidatus Peribacteria bacterium | reverse complement strand
AGACTCAACCACTCTGCACTAAAGTGCAGAGGTTGGCAGGAATGGACTGAAGTCCCCTCGCTACTCGATCATCAAGGCCCTGTCGTTGGGTGAATCTCGGTGACCGGCAATGTAACGCTGGATGAGCTCTTCATCGATGTTGCCTGTCGACCAGGCCCCGTAGCCAACTGCCCAGAAATGGTTGCCCCAGTAGCGCTTCTTCAGCTCGGGGAATTCCTCCTGGAGGAAGTTGGATGATCGTCCTTTCAGGCTCTTCATGATCTCGCTGACCGAGAGCTTCGGCGAGTACTCGATGTGCATGTGTACATGATCGACGCTCACCGCCCCCTTGAGGATGGTGATGTCTTGAGCGTTGCAGATTTGGACGAGCAGCTCCCTGCAACGCCGCTGCACGTCCCCCTTGAGGACGTGGTAGCGGTACTTGGTCACCCAGACGAGATGTACAGTGAGACGCGTGACGCTGTGACTGCCATGTCGATTGGGATTGGACATAGCGGGCCATACTAACGTTTATTTGACAAATGGATCAACTGAAAGTGGCTGCGCTGAAGCGCAGGGATTGAACCGGGGCGGGGACATTCAAGATTCAGGACTCAAGACTCACACAACCGACAACTGCGCCTTCCGCTCCGTCGGATCGATCCAGGGAAGATCGAGAGCTCTGTAGATATCTTCCTCCGTCTTCTGCGCGATGATCCTGTTGCCTTCCGACAAGCTGTACTCATTCAATTTCCACCCGCGCTCGATGGCGCGCCTGCGGAGGCTGATATTGTGCTCCTTGTCGCCGGTGAAGTACAGCAGCGCGCTCCCCCACTCGTCGGCCCCCACGAACCGCACGTCGACGCGCAGGAGCGACTCCAAGTTGAACGACAGCTTCGTGTCTCCCTTCGCCACCACCTGTTTCACAATCGAGAGCTTGCTCACCGCATCGATCACGCGTTCCGGGTCCGACGTGACGACGAGAATATCAATGTCGCCCACGGTCGATTTGTGTCGCCGGTATGATCCGCCGACCTCGGCCTTCTCCACGCCCGGCACTGATCGAATCGCGGCCAGAATGTTCTCGACATCATCGACGACCTCCTCGCGCGGGTAGCGCTTCGACCGCTCCGCCACGCGCCGCGCGTTCTCTAGAATCTTCTGCTCCATGTGCTCGGATAACCGCGGCAGGCTGCGCAGCTTCCCCGCTTCGGCCGCCTTGATCAGATCCGCCACCGTCTGAATGCCGAGTTCCTTCTGCATCTCGCGGATGCGCTTCGGGCCCAAGTCCTCCACATCCAGCAACTCCATGGGCAGATCGCCCTGCTCGACTCGGAGATTCTCCAGATGCTGGATCTTCCCCGTCTCCAAAAATTCCAGAATCTTGTCGGCGATGGCATCGCCGATGCCGGGCAACTCCATTAGCTGCTTCTTGTCGCCGATCTCCGATACATCTTTCTGCAGATCTTCCAGCACCTGCGCCGCCTTGCGGTACGCATTGGCCTTGAACGTCTCGCCCTTCTCGCCGAGCAGCGCGGCGATCTGGTGGAAGAGGTGGATGAGGCGGCGGTTGTTCTCCATGGAGTGGGATGATAGCAGATGTGAACCCCATCCGCCCTGCGGGGCACCTTCCCCGGCCCCCTCTATCCGGATCCTGAACAACGAATCTGATGCTCTGCTGCCTGTCGATCAGGCACCTGCACGGGGAAGGAAAGGCTTTCGGAGAGTGGTGGAACGAGAGTCTCCCTCCCCGTGCAGGTGTCAGCTCGAAGGAAAGAGGACGGGGACGCCCGTTCGCTCATGACGTCATAGAGGTGGCCGGGGAGGGCCGGGGTGGGGTTCTTCCGAGGTCAGAATCTTCTTTTGGGCAACGGCTCTCTCAATCGTCTCAAGAACAATCGGCAAATCCTTCAGAACTTGATCATTGGTAAACCTCAGTACGTCAAAGCCCATGTCTTGCCAGCACAGATCTCGTTCGCGATCATAGTCGATCTGTCGGTCATGCACCGGCCCGTCAACCTCTATGACAAGCCGTACGCCATACGACAAAAAATCTGCAATAAAGGCTCCGAGCGGAACCTGCCGTCGGAACTTCGTTCCTGCAAGCCTCTTCTTGCGCAGTGCCTCCCAAAGCCATTGCTCGGCCTCTGTCATGTTCTTTCGCAGTGTGCGCGCGAATGCGAGCTTGTTCTCCCTATATTTATCGTACAGATAATCCTGCCTCATACCCCCACCCTATTTTCTTCTCTTCCAAAGGTAATATCTTCTGCTTCATTTTCCCTCTAAGCCTTTGAGTTTTCAGCGAACAGAAGAACAGGTAGGCGTTCTATGACAGCTTGGAACGGTCGCAAATGAACTGGGGAATGAGATGTTCCAAGCTCCGACCTTCGTTCTGCCGGCCGCCCCTGTCGGGGCGGCGCGGCGTGGGAGTTACGCGGGAATGGTGAACCGGCTCGACCGGTAGGTTTTGTACCACCGACGCAGCCGACGAGGGGGCGGGTTCTGGACGACGCGGTGGTCGCAGTGCCGAAGATACGGACACCGCGACTGAACATGCGTCACCAGATTATGCCATGTCGCAAGCTGCGCATGGCATACGGGGCATTCATGGAGATGCCTCTTGCAAGGCTTCCCCAGATACACCATCACGACCCGACCCTTGCGTATCATCATGAGCCTGCCTCCCAGAAATTCTGCTCACGCAGCGGGCATCGATACCCGCTCACGAAGAGCAGAGCTTGAGACATCAGTGATAAGAAACCTGCTTTAGATGGCCCCCGCCGCCGAAAGGACGGCGGCGGGGAACCGGAGAGAGGGCTCCGCCCAGGTCAGCCCTGAGGCCGGCACATCCGATCGTGGATGTGCTTTCGCTTGGCCTTGAAGCTGTGGCCGCACTTCTTGCAGACCACGATCTCGTTGCCTTCCTTCTTCTGCTGACGCTGGGGGTTCTTGGTGACGGGCATCGTCTTGCCTCTCTGCGGTGAACTGCTCTTGGTAGGGCCTATCGGACTCCGTATCCGATGGATCACTCCAAAAGCAGATTTCTTATCACTTCGATGTGAATGACCGACGTACCGGTAAACCGGTACACTTCCATTTCGGCAGAAGTATATTTTTGTCAAGGCATCATGCAACAAAAGCGATCCGAACAATTAAGATTTTATCTTATAGAAGCCAAAATGTTATGCCATCATCACACGGACAATTTGCTCAGCTGTCATGGTTCGTCTCTCCTTCGGCGAGCTCAGGACAGGCTGCTCACCATGACAGCCTGTGTGTATTCTTGTCATCCTGAGCGGAGACGAAGGATGACATTCCCCTCACGTCCCCTCCTGCCAGCTCGCCAAGTACTTCCTCTGCTCCTCCGTCAGCACATCAATCTTTATTCCCATCGCCTTGAGCTGTAATTCCGAAATGTACGTATCGATCTCCGGCGGCAGCGTGATCACCGACGACGACAGCTTGCCTTTATTCCTCACCAAGTACTCACACGCGAGCGCCTGGCCGCAAAAGCTGAGGCTCATCACTTCGCTCGGGTGGCCTTCGGCCGACGCCAAGTTCACCAACCGCCCTTCGCCGGCCACGTAGAGCACACGACCGTTCGGCATCTGATACTCATCCAAGTAGTGGCGCACGCGCCGCTTGCCCTTTGCATTCTTCTCGAGCGTATCCAAATCGATCTCGCAGTCGAAGTGCCCGGAGTTCGCGAGCACCGCGCC
>CAZTYD010000127.1:0-3722 GCA_964618035.1 uncultured Candidatus Peribacteria bacterium | reverse complement strand
CTTCTTGGCGCCGCTGCCGGTGTCGAGCGCGGTCTTCACGCAGTGGTTGAGGTGGCCCTCCATCAGCGACTGATGCGCCGATTTCAGAAGCCCGATGACGGCGAGGTTCTGCTGCATGATGTCGATGCAGTAGGCGTCTGCATCGAGCATCTGCTGGATTTTCTGCAGGAGGCTGTTCGCCTTCTTGAAGGCGATGGCCGCCTTTGAATGATTGCTGTTCATGCGGAATGAAGGAAGTATACGTTTGGAAAATACCTATACCCCAGGTATAGGTCAATAATTTCTGTTCGACAGAAGCGCCTTCGTGGCAACAACGCGAATTGCTCCATGTGCCCTGCGTGTGCGATCCGGCCTCAGCGAAATTTCCCTGAGTATCAGGAAGACATCGGCAGTACGCGGTACGCGTCGCCGAGCGCTTCGATCTCGCGTTGCCACGCGGCGGTGTCGAGCGAGTCGTCGTGCTCGAGCGTGACGGTCTTCCGTTCGAGGTCGACGTCGGTCTTCGCGATGGCGGGAAAGTCGTCACTTACGCTCTTGACGAGCTTGGCACACGCTTCGCAGTGCATGCCGGGAATGGAGACGGTCGTGATCATGATGGAGGGGAGGAAATGAATCAGAATATGGCGATGAGGTAGCCGGCGATGACGCCGATGAGCCCCATCGCGACAGCGAACCACGGGTCGGCGGAAGCCGCCGGAGCCCGCGGTACGAGGATGGGTGCCGGCTCAGCCGTATCGATGCCTTGCGGTTCGGAGAGCGGTTGCCAGTTGAGGGGAGTCATGGGAAGGGGGTTAGATGACGGTGAAGTTGCCGCGGATCATGCCCATGCCGCAGCTGAACGCGAGGTTGCCGGGCTGCGACGGCGCGGTGAATTCGATGACATTGTCCCCGCTCTCCAACACCTTGCCAACGCCGAGCGACGGAATGACGATGCTGCTCGCACAGCCGCCGGCCTGGGAGCCGTCGACAATCCACCGGACGGGGACGCCCGCTTTGATGGTGATGTTGCTCGGATCGTACCGGAAGCCGTTCACTCTCCTGCGCACTTCCTGTACGCCGTTCGTCACCGTCGGCGCACCAGCGGCGACGGTTGCTTGACCGGGATCACCCACGAAGGACGACAGGTCGATGCCCGCGAGCGTGAGTCCGGAATTCAAATTGAAAAGCGAGAGAATCAGTACCAACGTCCCGGAGAAACGGAGGAAGAGCCGCGAGAAATTTCCGGTAGCCGTCGACGATATGGCGCTGATGCCTAGCAGTGCCGGCAGCGTGCCGAGCGCGAAGATGAACATGGTGAGCGCGCCCGTTAGGAAGCTGCCGGATGCGAGCGCGGCGAGCTGCAGTGACTGTGTGAAGCCGCAGGGGAGGAAGAACGTCATGGCGCCCAGCACGAACGGCGCGGCGGGGTGATCGCTCTCCGAGAGATCGGCGATCCAGTGCGAGAGGCGCTTCGGCGGGCGGATGGGGAACGTGCCCTTGGGGACGATGTGCAGAATCTTGAGGGCCAGAGTGAGCATGACGAAGGCGACCAAGATATTCAGGTAGCCCGTCACCGTCGTGCTGAGCGTGATGGAGCGGCCGAGTAAACCGACGACGCCGCCGAGGACGAAGTACGATGCCAGGCGGCCCGCGTTGAAGGAGAGCAGCGGCTTAAACTTGTGCCATGCGGTCTCGGCTTGATGCGTCTCGTTGTACTTCGCCGCCATGGCGAGGAGCAGCCCGCCCGTGACGGCCAGGCAGCTGCTGGTGCCGGCCACGAGGCCGATGAGCAGGATGCCGACGAAGGAGAGTACACCCGTGGCCGAGGGTGCGAGCGATACGAGATCGAACGCTTTGAAAAGCTGGTAGAGGGCGAAGACGATCAGCAGCGACGCGCCGATTTCCATCCACTTGCGTTGGTCGGACGAGACGGATCCGACGGTCGGTGCATCGTCGACGACGACGGAGTACCCGGCGCCGCGAATGACTGCTGCGATGCGTTCCTGGTCCGGCAGATTATCTGCGTCGGCGATGATGACGGCGGTGCCGCGCTTGTGGCGCACGTCGACTTTCCGGACGCCCGGAACCGAGCGCAATTTTCGCTCCAGCAGCAGCTCGCAGCTGCCGCAAGTCATGCCGGCGATTCGCACTGTGGCGCGGCACTGGTTGGGGTGGTGAGACATGGGTGAAAAAGAGAAAGGATCAAAAGAGCCCGCCGGGAATCCGGCAGAGGCAGTCAGCAATCCTCTTCTAACACCTCAGAACTGTCTCGTTGGATGTATGGCTCGGCGGGGCCGTGGGTTCGTAGCCGAGTGACGCGTGCGATGTGATGTCGTCGGGAAGGACGACTACAACCGGCGTTGCGAGGCCGGCGGGCAGGGAGGGGGCGACGATGCTCGTGGTGCCGATGTCGTTGGTCGTGGCCGTCATACAGTGGCCGTCGGCGCAGCCGGCGACGGGCATCGATGCATCTGTACCGGTGTGCGGTGCGGGGTGTGCAGAGATACAGTCATCGCAATCTGCATCGGCCATCATGCCGGTTGCTTCCATGTGTACGTGATTCGGGTGATCCTCCGCCGGCATCTGCGCACTGGCAACCGACATCAGGCAGACATTGCCCAAGAGGATATTGACGGCCAGCAGGGCGGTCAGCGGCAGGTTCATTGGCTGACATTATACGCAAAATAGTTGTTTTGTCGAGGGGATGCCATGACAAATTCTCCCATGCAGAGCGTACGAAGTGAGTTCGAATACAATCTTTTTTCTGTGGCAATGAACTTTGCGGCGCAATAGATGAAAATTTGGAGTCCCTACACCCATGAATAGGGAGAATGCCTCGTACGCAGAAATTTCTCTGCCGCCCTGCGCGAGCGGCAGAGTGTTCGGGTGACCTCACTTCTTCGGTGTTTCATTCATGGTCTTACTGTCCATTGGAGCGTCCTTGGACGCCGGTGCAGCGGTCTTGTCGGTCGCCATCGGACCGGGAGTCTTCTGTTCATCGTGTGCCTGTGTCATACAGAAAGGAGGAAAGAAATAGACGGATGCTTCTGGATCGCGTCCTCAGGTACTCCGCGTCTGGATGCCCCAAGCGGAGCGACGGGGAGTCGAGAGGAAAGAAAAGGAGAGTGCAACCGCCAGTGGTGACGTCCGAGCGGGCCGAACGTTGCTACTCGTCCTTGCATCCATACCGTTCATACGGTTCGTCTGTTGGCCTATCGCGGCCGATTCCGCGATCGCATTTTTCAGGACGTCCTTGTAGCTATGGCGGGAATTGCGGAGTAAGGTGAAAGATTGTATGAAGCCCAGAACACACACACCACAGCGGCACTCGAAGACCGGGCATTCTGCGAGCGTCGCGAAACGGCAAGTGCAGGTTGTACAGGCCGAAAAGAAGAGACGATCGGATCAGCTCTCGGCAGTGTCGAGTACAACCGTTCACACGCGGCGAGAGCGGACAAAAACATCGCGCGTGCACGGCCGGTCTCCGTCGAGTGCTGCTGCCCGTCGCTTCCCCGTCGTCGGCATCGGCGCTTCGGCGGGCGGTTTGGACGCCTTTGCACGATTACTTTCGCATCTGCCGGTCGAGACCGGCATGGCTTTTGTCCTTGTGCAGCATTTGGATCCCAAGCACGAGAGTCTCTTGTCCGACATTCTCTCCAAAGAAACGTCGATGCCCGTGAGGACGGTAAAAAACGGCACACGCGTCAAGCCGAACCATGTCTACGTGATCCCGCCCGACCGCA
>CAZTYD010000126.1:3206-3748 GCA_964618035.1 uncultured Candidatus Peribacteria bacterium | reverse complement strand
ATCATCCCGCAGGATACGCACTTCGAAGACTTTCGAGTGGTTCATACGTTCCCCGGCATCGGGCGCAAGTCGATGCTCCTGAATGCGCGCACCATCGAGCCGCTGACGAGCACCGGCGAGCAGCTCATCCTTCTGGCCATAGAAGACGTCACTGAAAAAGAGGCGCAGGAAGAGCGGACGCATCTGCAAATACTCAAAGATATGCTCGCCAATATTCCCATGGCCGGGCTCGCTATTTCGGCGAAGCAGGGCACCTTGCATGTTAATGAGCAGCTCTGCATGCTCTTCAACTTGGATCATACGCGCTATGCGAAGCAACAGCTCGACTTGCCCGACATCATCGACAAGCTGCGCGAGCAGGTCGTCGATTCCGAAGGGTACGATACGAAGCTGAAGAAGATCTGGCAGGAGCTGGGCGGGCAGCTCAGCGGCCCGCTGCGGGAGGGCCGCACGCCGGCCGGCGCGCTGCGCCTGGCCAGACATCAGGACCGTCCGCTGGCCGAGCTGCTGCGCGGCCTGATGAAGCGCTCGGACAACGCCCA
>CAZTYD010000126.1:0-3196 GCA_964618035.1 uncultured Candidatus Peribacteria bacterium | reverse complement strand
AGATGACAACCCCGCTGCTGGAGCAGGAAGTCTTGCTGAAAGACGGACGCATTCTGCTGTGCGACTACGCGCCTGTGTTCCATAACAATGTCCACACCGGTCATCTGCTCCTGTACCGCGATGTCACCCGCGAGCGCCGCATCGACGCGGCGAAATCCGAATTCATGTCGCTCGCAAGCCACCAGCTGCGCACGCCGCTCACCACCATCCGCTGGTCGATGGGGCGCCTGAGCAAGAGACTGGCGACGAAGATCGACGCTGATGAAAGCAAGCTGATCGACGAAGGCAAGAAGGCAGCCATTCGCATGTCCGATACCATCGATACCATGCTCCAAATCGCACGCATCGAATCCAACGAGACGCACATCGCCGTCTCGCGCATTGCGCTGCGTCCGTTCATCCGAAAGCTCATGGCAGAGAGAGAAATAAAGGAGAAGATGCAGAAAGTGTCGCTGAGCTGCCCGCCCAGATGTTCCGTACGAACCGATGCCAAGCTCTTGCAGGAAATCCTGAATAATCTGTTGAGCAATGCGTTCAAATACACGCCGGAGCGGGGGAAGATCGCCATTCGGGTGCATAAGCAGAAGGAGGAAATTATCATCGACGTGCGTGATTCCGGCTACGGAATCCCGCTGCACGATCACAAGAAGATCTTCCGCAAATTCTTCCGGAGCGAGAACATCGCCAGTAAAGATACCGATGGTACGGGTCTCGGATTGTATCTCGTCTCGCTCATTGCCGACCTGCTCAATGGCAAAATATCGTTCGTCTCGAAGGAAGGGAAAAGAAGCGGCAGTACGTTCACGCTCAGCCTCCCCGTGACGGTTGCCGCTTAAAGCCCCGCGAGCTCGCTGGCAATCTCCCGCGATTGCCTGTCCAGGTCCGTTTTGTTCTGAGCGATTTCGCTCTGTCGCTTCTTCAGCACGACTTTCCGGGCTGCAGTCGCTCTCGCGTCTTCGTCCTTCACGCGCTGCTCGTCGCGCTGCCGCTGCTGGAGCTCTTGGGGGGTTGGCATAATCGTACAGAGAAAGAATGATGAACTTTTCATCATACCCTCCTGGATGCATTCACCCAGTATTTTCTAGAGATAATGGATGGAAGGGAATCCGAGAAAATGTCCTCACGAAATGCGTCGATGCCGTCGCGGATCTCGCTGCCATCGACAGCGTCATCGTCGACCATGGAGGGCAAAAGTGAATCCAGTTCGCGGAGTCGAATGTCCATTCGGCCCAACTGTCGCTGCCGCGTGGGAACTCTCTCGATCAATGCGTCAAGCGCCAGGGTGCGAAAATATTCCGCTTTCGGTTCATCGCTTGTGACGTAATGAGTCCTTGTTCTTCGAGAATAATGGATGTGCGGTAGACTGTGATAATGGATAGTCTCGTCTTCTCTCGCAGGGCGGGGATCGTTGCCCGGCGCATCCGTAGCAAGCAAATGTAGCCGAGATTTTTTTCTCGGTCAGATCATTCAAGTCCAGGAGGTTGATGACCTGACGGGACATAACGGTACTGACGACGGTATGATAATTAAGCCAATAAACGACTTATAGATTACGATAAGAAGCCATAGAGTCATTATTTTCATGTCATACGACGCTCCTATGTTCGAGCGTAAATGTCTGCACGACAGGTATCCGTTTCATAACGCGGGGCAAAAATCAATCCTCTAAGAAGCCACTCTTCTAAAGTTGTATCTATGCAATAAAAATTAAAAAAAGTAATAGACGCAGAGGCGTCTGGCAGATTCGCCTTAGTACCCTTGCATGGCGTTTCTTTTTTTGCTATACGTCCGCCGAACACCGGAGGCAGGCCGCCCGCCCGCCGCCGGTCTTTTGTATTTCTTCATTTTTCTTTTTATGAACATCTTCATCGTTGGCGGCGGCACCGTTGGAAGCGTCACTGCCGAGTACTTCTCCAAAGAGGGTCATGATGTCACGATCGTCGAGCCGGACCCGGCACGCATACGTTTGCTGAATGACAGCCTGGACATCAGTGTCGTCGAAGGAAGCGGCACGGATTTCTCCACCATGAAGGAAATCGGTCTTGGAAAAGCGGATATCTTCCTCGCTCTGACCGATGACGACGAATGCAATATCATTGCATGCTCGCTGGCCAGGTCTCAGGGCGCCCGGCGCCGGTTGGCGCGGATCAATGACAGGCAATTCATAGAGCCCGATAATGTCTTGTGGCTCAAGGAGAACGGCATCGACGACGTGGTGAATACGAACGAATCCCTCACGCGCATGATTCAGTCTCTGGTGCGCTACCCCGGCATGACGGATCTGCAGCGTTTTCTGAACGACAAATATGCGGTGGCGAAGTTCTCCTTCAGCAAGAATTCGATCCACTACGGCAAGCGGCTTGATGATCTGAAGTTCAATTTTCCGGTGCAGAAAATCGGTTATGAACAAGTCAGCAGCTTCAAGCCGTACGACGGAACGGTGGAAATCAACGAATTTCTGTACGTCTACTACGGATGCGAGCGCGACAGATTGTCGGATCTGCAACGCTTGCTGGCGGGCCACATCCGCACCATAAAAAGCGTCGCGATCTTCGGACAGGGTTACAAGAGCACCACGGCGGGGGCGGAACTCGGTATGGCATTGAAGAAAGAAGGCATCACGACGATTGAGCTCATTACCGAGGAAGACGATGTGGCGTTGCAGCTGAGCAATAAGTACCCGTTCTCGGTGATCGTGGACGACCCTTCCCGTCCGCACTTCGCCAAGTCCGGGAATCTGCAACACGTCGATCTGTTCCTGGGGTATTCCGACAACTTCGAGAAAAATATTTACGCGTGTTCCGTGGCGTCGCGCGAGGACGTTCCATACACTTTCGCGCTCGTACGGTATCCCGAGCATACGTCGTTCGTTTCTACCATTCCCCTCACATCTTTCCTGAACGCGGCCATTGTGACGGCCCATCAAATTCTGAACGAACACCAGCCGACCGGCATCATCGCGCGCAGTATCATGGAGTACAAACATGTCGAATGCGTGGAGATACTTGTCGCGGAGGATAGTGCATTGGTCGGAAAACCATTGGCCCAATTGTCATTCAAGAACTCGCAGTGCATCAGCCTGATGCGAGGCGGCGATCTTATCCCGCTCAAAGAGGACATGAAAATAGACGAAGGAGACCGCCTGTTGCTCTTGATCGTCAATGGGGAGATGGAACTGCTCCGCCCGCTTCTTTAA
>CAZTYD010000125.1:0-3778 GCA_964618035.1 uncultured Candidatus Peribacteria bacterium | reverse complement strand
CGGGGCGCGCCTCCAGCAGTTCGACCGGCAGCATCGACGCCGCCTCCTGCATGTACGTGTGGCCCAGCAAGTGCAGCATGTCTTTCCCCAATGCCACATCGCGGTTCTCGCGGTCGATGAAGTAGCCCTCCGCACACCATGGAATCGGCTCGATCATCCACTTCTTCTCGGCAGCCCAGCGCAAGAATTCATCCACCGTGCACTTGAGCATGTTCACCCGCATGCTCTTGCGCAGCGGGCGAAAGCTGAAGTCTTTCAGCTTTTCGAGATCAGTCCACGCCGCGTAACGGTCGAAGGGATGAGGCACAGGAAGAGAGCATACGCAGAGACGCAGCGTGTTGCACACAATTTCTTGTCATCCTCACTCAGTTGCATTGAAATACGCCCGCACAAAAATATTACGGAGTGATCCGACAGTCCGGCTCATCAGTGTTTGTGCTTCAGTTCCTGAACAGATATGTCCCACTCGAATCTCAAATATTGCCATCAACAATTGAAGCTTCGTTGCATCATGTTTGAGTACATCGCCGAGTGTCTGATCATCACCGATTGACTCCCTCCCGCTTATCTCCCGTACAGTAGCATCAAAACCTGCTTTCAGCCGGTCATAGTCCATGTATTGCTCACTCATAGCGGAAGCCACGAGAGCAGTGTATCAGACGTTTGACTCAAGGAATATCTGAATCATAATTCTACCATGGAAATCGAGGACTATGCCGATACAATTCGGACGCACTTTGGAGAGCCGACTGATGGAGCGAAGTTGCTCTGCATTCCCGGGCTTGATTCGACTCCAGATGACTATGATGTCCTCCGGCGCCATCTGCGGGTTGATGTTATCCAAAGTCCCTTTCGTAAGCGGAAAGTCGATGCCTTGCCCCGAGAATCAGGATGGCTGAAAGCCTATCGTGACGCTATCCGCAAGCGTCTTGATGAGACCGGTATTCCCATTGTTCTTGGGCATTCATGCGGCTGCTTCGACGCCGTTGAAGTATCACAAGGAAATGAGCAGGTGCGCGGCATCGTCCTCATGAACTACCCTGATTTCTCCAAAGAGGTGTTTGCCCCGGGGGAACCGCGGCTATCAGAACCAAATTATTCCGATATGTTGCTGAGCGGGTTATGCCCCGATATGGATGTTCCGACCTATGCTACATTCATTGAGGCGCGTTCAAAGCTCTATCCGCCGCAGGACACGCTCCATTACAAAAACATCTACAAGCAGGAGACTCCTCTGTATCGCTCTGAACGAGAACATGTTCGCAAAATACTCTCCGAACTTCTCCAGAATGTTCTTGTTTTGAGCGGCAAGAAAGATCCCTGGCGCTATGAGTCGCTCGAATCGTCCTTGGGAGAACAGCTACCAAGTCACTCATTTGTTACCATAGACGCAGGGCATTATCCCCACGTCTCGCAGCCGCAGAATGTTGCTCAAATCATCAGCACGTGGATGGCGCTACACCATACAGCGCTGCTCGGATGACTCTCACTAATTCCTTCTGTCCCGACCACGAGACTAACGAGTTTCCCAGTCGCTTTTCGACGAGCGCAGGACAAGCCATCCGCAGATAGCAATGATCTAGAGGACAAAGCTCACTAACTTCCCCTTCACGTAAATCTCCTTCTTGATCGTCGCGTCGGTCAGGTACTTCGCGACATTCGGCTCGGCCCTGGCCGCGGCCTTGATGTCGTCGTCGGACGCATCGGCGGCGACCTCGATGGTACCGCGCAGCTTCCCGTTGATCTGCACCGCGATGGTGAGTGTGTCGGACACCAGCAGCGTTTCGTCGTAGGTCGGCCACGATTGTTCGATGGCGAACCCCTTGCCGCCGAGCGTCTCCCATAATTCCTCCGAGAGGTGCGGCGCCAGCGGCGCGAGCAGCAGCACGAGCGTGCGCGCCGTGGTGGCCGAGATCTTCTCGTGCTTCTCCGCCGCGTTCAGAAACTCCATCAGCGCGCTGATAGCGGTGTTGAACTGCAGGCGCTCGACGCTGTCGGTGACGCGCTTGATGGTCTTGTGGAGCATGGGACGCAGCGAGTCGTCGTCGGCGCCCTCCTGGCTCTTCTGGCCCACGAGCTTCCACACGCGCTGCACGAAACGATCGACGCCCCGGATACCCGTGTCGCTCCAGTCGCCGCCCTCGGTGAAGGGCCCCATGAACATGAGGAACATGCGGAATACGTCGGAGCCGTAGCGCTCGACGAATTCGTCCGGACTCACGGTGTTGCCTTTGCTCTTGCTCATCTTGGCACCCTTGTTCGTGATCAGCCCCTGGTGCACCAGCCGCTGGAACGGCTCGTCGTGGCTCACGATACCGGCGTCGTGCAGCGCCATCATCACGAACCGCGCGTAGATGAGGTGCATGGTCGCATGCTCCGGCCCGCCGATGTACATATCGACCGGCAACCACTTCTCCTCCAGCTTGGGATCGACGAGTTGCTTCGCACGCTGCTTACCGCTTACCGCTTGCCGCTTACCGCTCTCCAAATAGCGCAGATAGTAGAACGACGAGCAGACGAACGTGTCCATGGTATCGACTTCCGGGCGCCAGCCCTTGCCGAAGATCTTCTCCGTGCGCTCGATGAATTCCTTCGAATGCACCAACGGCGATTCGCCGGTGGGCTTGAACTCCACATCGGTCGGCAGCAGCCACGGCAGGTGCTCTTCCGGAATCGGATGCGGGTTCCCCTCTGGATCGTACACGATGGGGATCGGCGCGCCCCAGTAGCGCTGGCGGCTGACGAGCCAGTCGCGCAGGCGGTAGTGCACCGCGCGGTAGCCAAGGCCGGATTTCCCGATGTAGTCGATGATGGGCTCGCGCGCCTCGGCCCACGTCATGCCCTTGAAGGCGGCGGGCAGCTGCAAAATGCCGTCAGGCTGGCGATAGAAGACCTCCCCTTTCTTCACGAGCTCCGCGAGTGCGGGATCCTGCGGCAGCAGCACCGGCCGCAGCGGCAGATCGTACTTCTTCGCGAACGCGAAGTCGCGCTCGTCGTGCGCGGAGCAGAGCACGATGCCCGTGCCGTAGTCGGTGACCACGAACGACGCGACCCAGACGGGCAGGTCGCCCATGCCGAACGGATCCTCCACGTAGCGGCCCGTGAAGATGCCTTCCATGTCCGTGTCGATATCGAACTTGCCGGCAGCTTTCTTCTTGGCGATCTTCTCGGCGAATGCGAGCACGTCTTTCTCATGCTCGGTGCCAACCACCAGATCCTTCACCATGGGGTGATCCGGCGCGATGACGGCGAACGTCTGCGCCTTGTGCGTCTGCGGGATGGAATCGTAGACCTCGAACTCGATGCCGAGATCTTTGATCTTGCACTGGAAGTTCACGCCCTCGCTCCGGCCGATCCAGTTGCGCTGCATCGTCTTGGTCTTCTCGGGCCATTCCAGATCTTCCAGTCCATCGATCAGCCGCTGCGCGTAGTTCGTGATCTTGAAGAACCACTGCTCGAGCGGCTTCTGGATCACCTGCGTGCCGCACCGCTCGCACAGGCCTTCCTTCACCTGTTCGTTGGCGAGCACCGTCTGGTCCTTCGGGCACCAGTTCACGTTCGCCTTCTTCTTGTACGCGAGCCCGCTCCGGTACATCTGCAGGAAGAGCCACTGCGTCCACCGGTAGTACTCCGGCTTCGACGTATTGAGCGAATGGCTCCAGTCGTACATCACGCCCATGCGCTTGTACTGCTCGATCATGTTGTCGACGTTGTCCTGCGTGGAGACGGCGGGGTGGATGCCGCTCTTGATGGCGTAGTTCTCGGCGGGCAGCCCGAC
>CAZTYD010000124.1:3316-3781 GCA_964618035.1 uncultured Candidatus Peribacteria bacterium | reverse complement strand
CCGGCGTCGAGCCCGACTTCGCGCTCGTGAAGTTCAAGAAGCTCGCCGGCGGCGGGTACATGAAGATCGCCAACCAATCCGTGGCGCCCGCGCTGCACGCGCTCGGCTACAGCGACACCGAGGTGCGCGACATCATGCGGTACGTGATGGGCACGCTCAGCCTCGAGGGCGCGCCGCACATCAATCGCCAGTCGCTGAAAGAGAAGGGCTTCAACGATCACGACATCGCGAACATCGAGAAGAAACTGCCGACCGTGTTCGAAATCGGCTTCGTCTTCAACCGCTGGACGCTGGGAGACGACACGCTCAGGCGCCTGGGTTTCACCGACGCCGAGATCAACGACGCGTCGCTGAACGTGCTCCAGAAGCTCGGCTTCTCGGCGCAGCAGATCGAGGAGGCGAACGTCGCCATCTGCGGCCACATGACGGTGGAGGGCGCGCCGCACCGCCCGCTGTCGCTGGCGG
>CAZTYD010000124.1:0-3306 GCA_964618035.1 uncultured Candidatus Peribacteria bacterium | reverse complement strand
CTTCATTTCCGGTGCGATCTCCAAGACCATCAACCTGCCCAACGAGGCGACGGTGGAGGACATCAAGAACGCGTACTTCCTCAGTTGGAAGCTGGCACTCAAGGCCAACGCCCTCTACCGCGACGGTTCCAAGATGAGCCAGGCGCTCAGCAATAAGTCCGATGCGTCGACAAGCTCAGTACAGGCGACCAAGGTGGAGGTCCGGACGATCGAGAAGATCGTCGTGAAGGAGGTGCCGCGCCGCCGTAAGCTGCCGGAGGAGCGCGTGGCCATCGCGCACAAGTTCAACGTGGCGGGCCACGAGGGCTACGTGCACGTGGGCATGTATGAGGACGGAACGCCGGGCGAGATCTTCATCAAGATGAGCAAGGAAGGCTCGACGCTCTCGGGCGTGATGGACACGCTCGCGCTGTCGCTCTCCATGAACCTGCAGTACGGCGTGCCGCTCGAAGTGCTGTGCGAGAAACTCGTGCACACGCGCTTCGAGCCCATGGGCATGACGACGAACAAGGAAGTGCCGATGGTGAAGTCCATCATGGACTACCTGGGCCGCTGGCTGGCGCTGAAGTTCCTCACCAAAGAGAAGGCGAAGAAGTACCACAACGGCGACCTGGTGGAGCGCGCGTACGCCACCGGCAGCAAGAGCAAAGACGCCTTCGCCATGCGCCTGCCCGTGATCGACGAAGGCGCACCGGTGGCAGACGCCGAGCCGCTCTTCTCGATGGAGATGACGGAGGAGATCGACGTGACGGAGACGAGCTCCACCGCCGTCTCGGCGGATTCACCGCTCGTGCAGGCCAAGCTGCAGGGCTTCACGGGGTCGGTGTGCTCGGGCTGCGGCTCCACCAAGATGAAGCGCAACGGATCGTGCGAGTTGTGTCTGGATTGCGGCGCCACATCAGGATGCAGTTGAACATAGTGGTGGGAGCAGGCATACCTGCCTGCGGTGCCGGTGTCATCAGAAATAAATGGTGCGGACAGAGAGAGGAGCGGAGAACCAAAAAGCCGAGGCGGAACCTCGGCTTTTTGCAATGCTTGTGTGGTGTCGCTCACAGTTGCTCAATGGGATTTTGGCCGAAGCGCTCGCGGGTTTTGTTGAGCATGCTCCGAAGGATATTTTTCACTTCAGCCGTATCTTCTGGTGGAGTGGGTTCAGATGGCTCCTCGTTCCAGTCATGGCCTTTTTCGGCCAGTCGGCGGTAAATCTCTTCTACGATATCTCGACTCGTCGTTGCAGATACATCGGCGGGGGACGGAGTATCAATCTTGTGAGGAGTGCTGGGTGCTTCTGGACATTTAAGACCTGGCATAAGCATGGTGGAAAAAAATCGCGCACACCATAAAGTTCGTTCCGCATGCTGTCAAAGCAATGAACGATGAATGAGGGCGATGCAAAAATCTACGCAGCATTCAGCAGAAACATCGGTGTCGCTGAAGCGAACTGATCGGAAGCCGCTGCTCCAGATGCGGCCGGCATGCTGTATGATGCACGCATGTCCGATTCCTTCCTCGACCATCTTCCCGGCGGCGTGCGCGAACGCATTCAGAAGAGAATGCGCAGTCCGGCTGAGTACGCGGCGCTGCGCGAGAAGGTGAGAGGTCCGGAGGATCTGGAGCGCGAGATGGAGAAGAACGATGCGCTCGCGGAGCTGAAGTTCGCGCTCGAGACGGAACCGGAACTGCACGATGCACTCACGGCTTCCGTTGAGCGTGATGTGCGCGAGCAAGGAATAGAGAAGGTGATGGACCTTGATCCGTTGTCAGCGGAATCCCAACAGGCCATTGAGCGCGGCGCGTTTACGCTCAAGGTGTCATCGCATCCGACGACGCATCAAGACGCACTCGTGGCCGTGCCGGAAGGGAACGTGCACGAGAAGATGCCGCTCAAGCCCGCGGTGATGGATCGCTACGCCGCGCAGTTGATGCAGCTTCGAGGCAGGTAATGACCAAAAAAAACGATGCGAGGAACCCGATAGCTCCAGGCATCGCTCTTGATGAGTTGAAAATGTCAGAAAATCCCCGGGACGAAGAGGATTCCGAACAGAGAGAGGAGGAGCAGGGCGCGGTACATACGCGAACAGGAAGAAGACTTCTCAGGGCGAATGCCCTGGCGGAACAATGAGACACGATACTTGTTCAAAATATTATTTCAAGACCCCAGCCGGAGCGCAGCCCTTAGTGTATTTTTTGAGATAAAATTTGGGTGTCAAGGAATCGCCGTTTGCCGATTTGAGCAAGTATAAAAAATAGGTGAACAACTTTTGTTCTCACTGTGCTTCACTCGATGTGAAGAAAATTCGACTACATAATTTATTCATATCAAAACAATCATTACTGCCCTGCAACGGCAAAGTTGTAACGAAATGTGTACAGCGCAGTATACATCGCCTACTTCTTGGCTGCGGACCCGATAATCCTCACGCTTCAGATGGCAGCAGAAGGTCCAGATGATCGTCCGGTGCAGGCTTATTGACTATTCGTTTGCCGCATCGTTCGCACTCATGTCGGATCATCCATCCTTTGCCCGAACGGTAGTCCAAGCCCGCAGGCTTCATCAATCCCTGGCACTGCGATGCGCGGTCGCCCGGGCCGTCGCGATCGACGTGTTTGGAGTAGAGGCAGTGCGGACAATGATTGCGGTATGTTCCGCGGCCAAGCGGCTGCACATTGGCACCGCAGTGCTCGCAGGTGAACGGTTCTTCGCGGGCGATGAACGGCATGATCAGACATTGAAGCGGAAGTGCATCACGTCGCCGTCGTGGACGACGTACTCCTTTCCCTCGACGCGCATCTTGCCCATCTCCTTCGCCTTCTGCTCCGAGCCCGCCGCGACGTAGTCGGCGTAGGCGATCGTCTCGGCGCAGATGAAGCCGCGTTCGAAATCGGTGTGGATCACCCCCGCCGCCTGCGGCGCGGTCGATCCCGCCTTCACCGTCCACGATCGCACTTCCTTCACGCCCGCCGTGAAGTACGTGATCAGCCCCAGCACGCGATACGCTTCCTGGATCAATCGGTCGAGACCCGACGATGCGACGCCGAGATCGTCGAGGAACACCTGCGCGTCGTCGGGCGGCAGATCCACCAGGTCTTCCTCGATCTTCGCCGAGATGAGCACGATCGAGGCCGAGGCATCGAGCCCCAGGTTCGCGCGCGCCTGTTCGACCGTGGCGGATTTCAGCTCATGCTCCGCCACGTTCACGGCGTAGATCATCGGCTTGGCGGTGAGGAGCTGGAAGGTCTTCATCACCGCGGCTTGCTCCTTCTCGAAGGGAATATCGGTCACCTTCTTGCCGTCGTTGAGAGCGG
>CAZTYD010000123.1:0-3781 GCA_964618035.1 uncultured Candidatus Peribacteria bacterium | reverse complement strand
AAATAAAACCGTTGAACGATTTGTATGACGCGCGATGGGGGAATCTCTTTCGAGAAGGCGGCAACGAAAGCCGGGAGGCAGAAAGAAGAAGGCAGAAGACAGAAGGCAGAAGGTAGTGACCTGCTTTTGTCTCCCTTCTGCCTTCTGTCTTCTGCCCTCTCAAAAATCATCGGCATTTCGTACGCGGCCTTCGCCTCTCGTCGTCAACAAGGGGTCTTTTACTTTCTTCCTCATTCTCCTTATGTCTCCATCGACAGCGCCACCGCGCGCACTCTCTCTCGTTGTCAGCGGACTCTCACTCGTCGGCATCGTCGTCGTATGGCAACTGCAGGGAGCGCTCGGGCAACCGGCTACCGCGCAGGCCGCCACCGGCACCGGGCAAACCACGGTGATGGTGATGAAACACCTCTGTCCTTCCTCCATCCACACGCTCGCGCAGTTCCAAACGCTCGAGGCGCAGGCGGCGGATGAGACCGAGGCGTTCATCCGCGCCGAGACGACGTGTCCGGTAATTCGCAATCCCAACAATGTCGCCGCCTCCGGCGCCATCGCCGGGCAGGGCATGGCATTCGGCTTCGATCTCGTCGACAGGACCGGCATGGTCCATCCGTGGACCGACGGCGCCTTCGTACAGCAGAAAATCTGCGAGAGCGCCGTGAACCGCGATATGAATAATGACGGGACGATTTCCGCTTCGACCTGCTACGACACGTCGCACTACGACTTCTCGGTGCCGACGGGTCCGGTGACGGTCATCGAAACCTCGCCGCCGGCCGGCGCTCATTTCGGCGCGGTTCGGTTCACGCCGCCGGCCCTGGCGCCGAACAACGACGCCGCTTCGCTCACGGCGACGTACGCCGCCAACGGCGTGATCGTATTGAACACCGATACCGATGCCGATCACAGCGTGATGCTGCACGTCTACAACTTCGGCGGTTCCGGCGCGCTCGCGGGCGATACCGGCAGCGGTTCATCGCTGTCTTCGTCGAGCATGTCGTCCTCTTCAACGAGCAGTTCGACTGCGGGCGTTCCCACCTGCCTCGGGCGCGCGGCGACGATCTACGTGAACGGGAACAATAGGGTTGTCGGCGGTCCGATGAACGGGCAGCCGTACACGGGCACGCTGCAGGGAACCGGGGGCCCCGATGTCATCGTCGGCACGACCGGCAGCGACCACGTCATCGCCATGGAGGGCAACGACGTGATCTGCGGCATGGGCGGCACCGATCACCTGCAGGGGGATCAGGATAACGACGTCATCGTCGCCGGTTCCGGCGCCAGCACGCTGGAGGGCGGGCAGGGCAATGACACGCTCATCGCCGCCGATTCCGCCACGATGCGCGGCGGCAGCGAGGACGATCTCCTCTGCGGCGGCACGGGCGCGGGCTACCTCAACGGCGAGGACGGCGACGACCGCATCGACGGCTTGAGCCTGAACGGCGACGAAGGCGGCAACGGCAACGACCTGTGCGCCGGCGGCGCGTGGCAGGCCAACTGCGAGCAGAGGAGCGAGAGCGCCCTCGCCGCATGCGGCACGCTGCGCAACGCAGCGGGTTTCACGGCCGTGCCGAGCTCCAGCAGCAGCGTCTCGACCTCGGCTGGTGGGGCGTCGAGTGCATCGTCGACATCCAGTTCATCATCGACATCCATGAGTACGTCTTCCATGACGTCCTCGTCGAGCACGTCGTCGGTGAGCAGCGTGTCATCCGAGACGTCAACTTCCAGCAGCTCGGTATCGAGCAGCGCCGGTACGCGCGGGACGAGCTCCTCGCCCGCGAGCGCGTCGTCCGGCGTGTCGGCGACGTCCAGCGTCAGTTCGTCGGCATCCACCACCTCGTCGGCGAGCAGCGTCTCGAGTGCGAGCTCGGGCACGACAAGCTCGGCTACACCGTCATAAATACCCATCGCAACGGGCCGCCCGGATCGGGCGGCCTCGTTGCGGTACACTGATTCGGCATGCGCTGGCAGACTAAAATGGACAACGGCGGCATCGTCGCGGGCGACAACGTGAAGATCTTCTTCAGTCTGGAGGCGGTGAGATCCTGAAAAGCCCGCGGCGTCGCGGGCTTCGACAGGGCTTTGTACGATTTATGATCTGAAGTCGAACAGCTCTTCCTTCGGGAAGCGCACCTTCTTGTACTGCGCCGCGCTATCGTCCGCGGCGCGGAACCCGAGCGGACAGATGACGGCCGTGGTGAGTCCGTCTTTCGGCAGATCGAGAATCTCGTCGAACCGCGCGGCGTCGAATCCTTCCATCGGGCAGGCGTCGACGTGCATCTGCGCGGCGGCCGAGAGCAGGAAGCCCAGCGCGATGTACGCCTGCTTCTTGTTCCAGGCCTCCATGTCCTCGGGCGTCATGTGCTGGATGGGCGAGGCGAGCATGTCCTTGAATCCCTTCAACTGGTCGATCTCCATGCCGCGCTCCTTCGCGATCATCGTGAGGTAGTGGTCGACGTAGGCCATGTCGAGCGCCTTGCGCGCCGCGAACACCACGAGGTGCGAGGCGTCGGTGATCTGCGACTGGTCCCATGCCGCCTCGCGCAGTTTGGCGCGCGTATCGGGGTCGGTGATGACGATGAACTTGTACGGCTGCAGCCCGTACGAGGACGCGGAGAGCCGCAACGCCGACAGCAGCTCATCGAGTTGCTCTCGGGAAAGCTTCTTCGATGAATCGAATTTCTTCGTGGCGTACCGCCACTGGAGGTTGTCGAGGTAGGTGGACATAGGTGAGGAAGAAAAAATGATGCGTCGAGCGTAGTCCTACGATATGCTGATAGCAAGAACATACCTAAATAGTATGTACTATTATTATTCATAGTTTACCTTCCTCCCTCCCATGGCGAATACCTGTGCATCCAAAGATTGTCCCGTCAACATCACGCTCCGCGTGATCGGCGGCAAGTGGAAACTGCCCATCCTCTGGTACCTGCAGCAGGGGACGAAGCGCTACAGCGAGCTGCAGCGCCACCTCACGAACATCACGCCCAAGATGCTCGCGCAGCAGTTGCGCGATCTGGAAGAGGAGGGCATCGTCGAGCGCACGGTGTACCCCGTGGTGCCGCCGCGGGTGGAGTACGCGCTCACGCCGTACGGCCGCACGCTGGATGCGACCATCGAGGCGCTGGGCAAGTGGGGCAAGCGGCACGCGAAGCGCAGGGCGTGATGCGCGGCGCTCACTGCCTGCCGCCATTCCTCCGTCTCCGGCGGCGGTTCGGCTGGTCGGGCAGATCCGCGCGCAGTATGCGCGCGCCGCGCCGCGGGTCGCTCTTGCTCGGTTCCGTGTGATCGTGGTGCGCCGAGTGGGCGGACTGAAGGTCGTCGTCCCTGCGCCGGTCACGCTCGTCGTACACGGCCGGCGCGGCGGCATGGACGACCCGCGGCGTCGCCGAACAGATGGCAACAATCGCCGCCGCTCCCACGAAAACGGAGCATCGATGAATGAAGTGCATTTGTTATATTATAAAATATAATTGCATTAATTGCAATTACTCAATGGCGGCTCCCGTTTTAGCCGGGAGCCGCAAAAATCCCTTTGGATGCGCATGCATCAGCGCTGGGAAGGCTCGGCTCCCTGCGCGCTCGACGGCTGCACATCCTGCACGCGGATGGGCTGGTCCTGCTGCGCCACGGGCGGCGCGGACAGGCGGCTCATCGCCCAGTTCTGCATCATGGGCGTGACGAGGATGGAGAGGAAGGCGACCACCAAGCCGCCGATGGCGAGGATGATGCCCCACTTCTTGAGCGCGGCGTCCTGGAGCGTGCGATGCGCCCAGAGGATCAG
>CAZTYD010000122.1:0-3797 GCA_964618035.1 uncultured Candidatus Peribacteria bacterium | reverse complement strand
CGGCCAGATCTGCACGCCGGACAAGACGAGCTGCAAGAGCGTGGAGCCCTTCAAGTGGCGCGGCGAAGACCGGAATTTGAACGGCAAGCGTGACCCGGGCGAAACGGACCCGCTCCAGTGGGCCACGGGCGGCGACGGCATCGGCGATTTGCAGAAGTACTACAACTGCATCCTGCAGAACAAGTCTGATTGCTGATTATATAAAAATTCAGTATAATATCCTATGAACATGCACATCACGCTCACCGTCCCTCGCGTCCTCACGGCCATGCTCGTGCTGGCTGTGGCCGCGCCGGCAGCGGCGTACTTCGAGCCGGAATCGGTCCTGGTCAACACGCCGCAGACCCGCGACGTGCAGGTGTCGTCGCGCGTGCTGCGCCAGCGCCTCGAGGCCGAGAACGCCGCGCGCGTCGCGGCGCGCCTCGAGCAGCAGAAACTCTACGGAGCCGCGCCGGCGGAGTCGTCGTCGAGCGCGAAGTCCGCCGTCAGCTCGGTGGCGGCAGCGTCGTCGTCGGCGCAGCCGGACGTGGTACTGAGTGTCGACGCGGCGACGCTGCGCCTGCTGCAGCGGATCGTGAATGCGCGCGAGAACAAGCAGGCAGTCGTTTCCACGTACGTCCCCACCGTGTACGCCGGCGCGCCGCTCGACGAGATGCCGCCGCCCGCGCGCCGCCGCCCGCTCGCGCAGAGCGGTCCGGCCGAGATGATCGTCGTGGGACTCTTCGCCGCGATCGCGGCGACGCTGCTGATCGCGCGGCGTGCGGAGGAGGCATGATCGTTCTGAGCGGCGTGGAGCGTGGGGTGTTTTTTCGCAGAACTTCGTCGTAGTCGCCGCTTCTTTACGCGGGTTCGCAAACGGCGAGCGGGCGCAAGTCGTCGTCTGCGGAAAACCTTTCCGAACTTCTTGACGTTCTCTGTCATATTCCCCAGAAAAATCCGTCGCGCGCTTCACGCTCGCCGCTCCCGCGAGTACACTTCGCCAGATGTTCCCTTTCGTCCTGTCGGTACTGCTGATGGGCATGGTTCCGGTGGCGGGTTCTTCCACGGCGCCGGTTCGCAGCCTCCCCGTCTCCGCGCCCGCCGTGCTGTCCGTCCGTTCCGAGACGGAGGAGCGGCTGGATACGCTGCTCTCCGCGTCGGGCTTCCTCATCAGCGACCTCGATAGCGGCCAAGAACTCTACGGACGCGACATCGACGCGCATCGCGCGATCGCGAGTCTCACCAAGCTCATGACGGCGATCGTCATCGTGGAGGGGCATGCGCTCGACGAGGTAGTGGAAGTGCCCGGCGATATCGCCATGGTGGAAGGACAAGTGGCGCATCTGCGCCCCGGCGATCACTACACCGTGGGCGACCTGCTCTCGGCCATGCTCGTGTTCTCCGCCAACGACGCCGCGGTGACGCTCGCCAGGTATCACGCGGGATCGATCGATGCGTTCGTGAGGCAGATGAATGAGCGCGCGGGAACGCTCGGCTTGCGCAACACGTCGTTCGCGAATCCCGTCGGTCTCGACGACCCGCTGCAGTACTCCACTCCGCAGGATCTCAAGTGGCTCGCGACGTACGCGCTGCGGTACCCCGCCATCGCCAAGCGCATGGGCACGACCTCGGTGACGGTGCATAGCCGCGAGGGCGATGCGATCACGCTCCACCACACGCACGCGCTGCTGGGTTCCACGTCGTCGGTCATCGCGGGCAAGACCGGCACCACCGACGAGGCGAAGCAGACGCTCGTGTCGGTCGTGCGCGTCGCGGGACGCACGTACCTCGTCATCCTCCTCGGCTCAAGCGAGCGCTACCGCGACATGCGCATCGTGCTGAGCACTCTTGCCAAGCTCGCCGTCTAGCCATGGCGGTCATCTCGTCTTCCTGCGGCTGATACTCATGCGGACCTCTCTGCTTCGTCGGCTCTCGATCCGCGTGCGGATCCTGCTCGTGGGAGGCTTCGTCGTCGGGTCGCTCCTGCCGCCGTACGTGCCCGACGCGGCGCTGTCGGCCAGCGACAGCGGCGAGGATGCGCCGGCGCCGCAATTTCTGTTCGTGGAGGAGGGCTTTCTCATGAAATCGTCGTCGCTGGGGCAGCAGGGGACGCGCCTCGCCTTCAGCCAGACGCTGGTGCACACGGTGCAGCAGGGCGAGACGCTGGCCGGCATCGCGAAGCGGTACAACATCGACGCCAAGACGATCCAGTGGGCGAACGGCCTCAAGCCCGGCGCGTCGGTGAAGCCGGGACAGGAGCTCACCATCTTGCCCGTGAACGGCGTGCTGCACACCGTGCGCACGGGACAGACGCTCAATCGCATCGCGCAGCTGTACGACGTGTCGGCCACCGACATCGCGCGCCAGAACGGCGTGCGCGGAGGGTTCATCGTGGCGGGACAGGAGCTGATCATCCCCGGCGCCAAGCCGATCGTGAACCCGGACACCGTCGCCGTCATCACGCCGCCGCCGTCCATGCAGCGTCTTCCGCTCCAGTTCAACGACCGTCTGCCCTCGACGTCGCTGCGGCTGCCGGGCGGCGATACGGCCGCGCCGGGCGCGAAGCCGGGGACTGCCGGCGGCGTCATCAAGCAGGTGCCGCTCGAGACCACCGAGGTGACGGGCACGCTCCTGCAGATGCCGTGCGCCAACTGCTCGTTCACCCAGTACTACCACGCCGGCCACTACGCCGTCGACATCCAGACGCGCGGCGGCGGACCGGTGTACGCGGCGGAGAACGGCACGGTCATCCGCGCCGCCACCGGGTGGAACGGCGGGTACGGCAACGTGATCGAGATCGATCACGGCAACGGGCTCGTCACGCTCTACGCGCACAACAAGGAACTCTACGTGAACGTCGGCGACACGGTCGTGCGCGGGCAGAAGATCTCGTGGATGGGCAACACCGGTTTCGTCTACGGCGTCACGGGCATCCACGTGCACTTCGAGGTGCGGAAGAACGGCGTGAAGAAGAATCCGCTGCTGTACCTGCAGTAGCGACTCGATGAGCGATAAGCGGTCAGCGGATAGCGATGAGCAAACACACATACATCCACACCTCACGTCGCCTGTTCCCGGGCGTACGCGTCCGTCATGCCGGCGATGTAATCCTTGACGGCCTCGGGAAGCGTCGACGACGTGCGCCGTTGCAGTTGAAGAATTTTGTCGATGGGAGCAGCTTCGTACGTCGCCCAGAGTTGCTCCAGTATCGCCTGCCCCTCTTCGGTTGCGAGCTGCACCGTCGGGTGCAGGTACATGTGCTGCCACAGGAACGACCGGAGGATGTGCAGCTCGTCCCGCATGCGCGCCGAGAACGCGATGAGCGGCTCGCGGATGGCGTACACGTCGTCGATCGATTGCACGGGCTTCGCGCTCAGCAGGCGGTCGCTCTCGGCGTACAGATCGGAAACGAGCAGGTGGATGAGCGCGCCGCGGAGCGATGTCCCGCGCCGCCCCGCGCGTTCGGCCGCCACGCGCGCGAGCGGAACCGCGCGCACGTCGGCGAGCGAGAAGAGGTGCGCGCGCAGGCCATCGTCGCAATCGTGCGCGGTGTAGGCGATCTGATCCGCGACGTCCGCCACGCGCGCCTCGAGGCTCGGTGCATGCGCGAGCGCGGTGTGCTTCGCGAGCCCGTCGAGCACCTCGCGGTTGAGATTCAATCCGGGCTGATCCGCCGCGTGCTCCTCCAGCAGCGTGACGATGCGCACGCTCTGCCGGTTGTGCTCGAAGCGCAGGCCGTGCCGGTCCATCAGCACGTTGAGCGTTTCCTCTCCGCTGTGGCCGAAGGGAGGGTGGCCCAGATCGTGCGCGAGCGCGAG
>CAZTYD010000121.1:1617-3812 GCA_964618035.1 uncultured Candidatus Peribacteria bacterium | reverse complement strand
TGGTTGTTAGTTTCTGTCATACACAAACACACACACATTCCCCCTCCCACAGGAGGGGGCGAGGGGGAGGCGGGAAACAACAAACAAACATGCTATATTTCCTAATCACCAAATACACCATTCAAGACTCAACATTCAAGATTCATCATCCCCTTCCCTCCCGAAGATCCCTCACGCGTCCGTCCTCCCGCACCGGCAGCGGGTACGCCTTCACCACGACTTCCAATTTGTCGATCAGCGTGGCCGGGTCGTCGTCCTGCACGAGGTTTTTCGGCATCTGGCGCTGGCAGAGCTCCACCACGATGTGATTAATGGAATTGCTGATGCCGCCGGAGTTCGTGAGGATGCCGATGGGCCGGCCTTCGTCGTACGCGATGGTGAATTCATTGAGGGTACCGATGCCGCCGCCGACGATCACGACCGCGTCCGCGGAGCGGATGTTGATGATGTCGCGCTCCATGAATCCCATGCCGGTGTAGATGATCATGTCGTGCCCGTGCGGCGACTGGTACTCGTTCACGTGTTCGAACTCCGAGAACGCCGGCGACACGCCGATGGTGAATCCGTTGAATTCCTTCGCACCGAGCAGCGCGTCGTTCGGCAGGCCCGGGCACGCGCCGTTGATGAAGATATGCCCGCGCCGCGCGATCTCCTGGCCCAGCTTGCGCGCCATGGCGCGTGCGTGCGAATCTTCGGTCTGCGGCCCGGAGGCCGAACCCATCACGCCGATCTTGAGTCTGTGGTGGTGTGCCATGTCGGTACGAAGAGAGAAGTCGGAAGGCGGAAATCAGAAGTCAGAGGATATCGTACAGATTACTCTGCTGCGATGCTCGCGATCGGCGCCGCATCGGCTGCCGCATGCTGCACGCGCGTCGAGAGGATGCCGATGCAGATGTACAGGCCGAGGAAGAGGAGGAGAGCGACACGCATCGAATTATTATACCAAGAAATCGGTTTTTTAGCTACGGGAACGAGTGGGAAGCTTCTCCGTAAAAGGCCCCACGACGCCACGATTCCAATCCCCAACCTTCTCTTGGAGTGTGGGATTTCTCTTGGGTATTGGCGTCTTGGAGTCTTGGGATTTTCCCCTCAGGGATTAGTCGTTGCCGTGAACGTCACCGTCGCCTTGTACGTGTCGGTCGGGACGATGACGGAACCATTGAGTACGGCGCGAAAGCCGATGACTTCGCTGTCGCCTGCACCGCCTGTCGGCGTCGCGCGGCTCGCGATGGCCACCGCTGAACCCGTGCCGACGTTCAGCCACGTGTCATTCGTTCCATCGCTCCCCCACGCGATGCCGGCGCCGCCGGTGGTGGTGGAAGTGGAGGAGAGGCGCGCGGCCCAGCGCGCGTCGTTGGTCACGTTCGCGGTCGGCACCTGATTCGAGAAGGCCTCGGGCGTGCCCGCCACCGCCGGCGTGAGCGCGCGGATGCGGTTGCCCGCGACGTAGCCGTTCAGGTGGCCCGTGCCGGTGCGCGACCCGGCGGCGCCCGTGCCCGTGGCGACGAGCCACGTGAGGGTGTAGCCGCTGATATTGTTGGTGACGATCGTGCAGGTGGTGGCGTTCGTGGCGCAGAAACCGTACGCCGCGCAGGTGTTGAAGCTGGTGTCGCCCGTGCGCGTAATGGTGCCGAGAGAAACCGAGGCAGTGCAGGAGTTGCTGAGGCTGTCCGCGACGATGACGCTCACGACGCTGTTCGACGAGCTGGTCGCCGCGAGCGAGCGCGCCGGCTCAGCCGCAACGACCATCAGACAGTACAAGAGCGCTGTCGCGGTTGCGCCGACGTTCCATGCACGCAGTACGCGCCGAGGAGGGAGAGTGGACCAGACCATGCTGGTAGGAATTGATGTGTGTATTCATATATTATAAAACAATGTTTAAATATTAGCAATACGCCCTAAAGCTACAAATATTTAGCCATTTTCGCGTTATGCTCGTCATTGGTCGTCGCGTAGCGCCCGTCGTCAAGCTGAGGACGAGATCATAAGTACTGAGCCTTATTCTCATTATGCTCATCGTTCGTAATCGCATAGTGAATGACACCATTCCGGTCGTGCAGGTAGTAGTAGTACGGCGACGCCTGCGGGTGCAACGCCGCCTGGATGCTCGACAAGCCCGGGCTCGCGATGGGCCCCGGCGGCAGTCCAAGTACCTTCCGCAGATTGTACGGCGAGTCTTTCTCGAGATCCGCCTT
>CAZTYD010000121.1:0-1607 GCA_964618035.1 uncultured Candidatus Peribacteria bacterium | reverse complement strand
GGCATCGACACCCAGGCCGATGCGCTCGTCAAGCCGCTTCCACAGGATACCGGCGACGATCTCGCGCTCGTCCTGGTGGCGCGTCTCCTCCTCGATGAGCGATGCCATGGTGACGATCTCGCCCAGCGATCTGCCCGACGATTGGATGGCCGCCGCCTCGCCCTCGATGACGTTCTTCCGGAACGCATCCAGCAGCCGCGATGCGAACGCCTCGGTCGAAAAATTCGCCGCCGACACGAAGTACGTATCCGGGAACAGGTACCCTTCCAGCCGTCCCCCGCGGCGAGCGAGATCGGCGCCCGAGGGGAGGAAACCGTACTCGGCGAAATCGCACGTACGCGCGCATTCCATCAATTCGCCTCCTTGGATCAAACCTCTCTTTGCCAGCAGCGCATCGATATCCTTCACCGTGTAGCCTTCGGGAATGGTGATGGCGAGTTCCTCGCCCTTCCCGGTGCGCAACGCGCGGATGATGTCGTCGACGCTCATCGACGGGCGCAGGATGAAGTTCCCCGCCTGCAGCGACGATCCCGCGTCGTGCAGGCGCGCGTACAGCCGGAACACCGATTCCGAGCGAATGAGATCTTCTTTCTTCAAGATGCCCGCGATGTTTCCCAGCGACGATCCCTGCGGGATCAGTACGTTGACGCGCGTGTCGTCGTGCGTGTTCACGGGCGCCAGCGCATGGCGGTAATACAGCAGGCTGATCCCTCCGATGACGACGAACAGCAGCAAGAGCGAGCGGAGCTTCTTCATCGGTTGCGATGATAGCATGGAGTGAATCTTGAGTCTTGAATTGTGAGTCTTGAAATGCCTGGTTCCGGATAGACGAGACATGCACCTGGGTTCGATGGCATAGGTGTTTCGTGAATCTGGAAGAAGGCTCTTCAAGAGGCAGAACTCACTGCTGCCCCTCCGGCATCGCCAGCCCCATCTGGCCCATGAGGCCCTGCATGCGCTCGGCGGAGACGACCTGCGCTTTCTTGAACGCGCGATTGAGGGCATCGATGAGCAGTGCCGGAATGGATTCGCGCGCAACCTCCGGCGCGATGGTGATGCTCACCACCTCCTGCTCGCCGGTGACGACGACCTTCACGCCCTGCGCCTCGGCTTCGACGTGGATGTTCTTCAGCTCCTTCTTGATGCGCTTGGCGTCGCGCTGGAGCTTGAACATGTCGCGCGCTTGGGAGAAGGAAACCATGGGAATGAGAATTAAGAATTAGGAATTAAAAATTAGGAGCGAGGAATTTGGAATTCGATTGTATGGCAAATATTCTTGCATGTCAGTCCATATTATTTTTGCCCTAATCATTTTTCATTCAGGGCGCACCATTAGCACAAATGCTTGGTACTGAGCCATATCCGTTACTTTACGAGCACGATCTGACCCAGACGAACTGCTCTCCACTATGCGTCGTCGCTTGGGATTACGAGTCAAATCAAGGAGGGCACGATGGTCACCACCCGATTCATCATGAGACGTCACATGATCCGGCACGGGTAATCCGTCTGGTTGGAAATCTTCTAACATGAGGAAAAAACTGATACGCATATTCAAAGCTTCTGGTACGAGAAAATCAACTTTGATCCATGGAAAAATTACGTAA
>CAZTYD010000120.1:0-3815 GCA_964618035.1 uncultured Candidatus Peribacteria bacterium | reverse complement strand
GTTGGTACTGAGTAGTTCTTTTTTGTCTAACAAAAAATACATCCCCCTCCCGCAGGAGGGGGCCAGGGGGAGGCCGAACAGCACCACACACAACCCACCCCTCTACTCCCTACATCCGGAAACAGGACATTCAAGATTCAAGACTCACGACCCCAGCTTCTCCCGCACCTTCTGCGCCGTCGGATCCAACTGCAGCGATTGCGCGTACGCGGCTTTTGCTTCGTCTTTGCGGTCGATCGCCTCCAGGATCGTCCCAAGCAGCTCGAAGGCCTTCGCGTCCTGCGGCCAGCGCTTGACGGCCTTCTCGGCGGCGAGGAGCGCGTCCTCCTTCCGTTGGAAGCGGAGTGCGGCCGCCGTGAGCGCGGCGGTATCGTTGAGGGTCGCGTCCTTGCGGTCGCTCAGCGCGACGTACTGGGCCAAAGCGAGGTCGATGTTCTGCGCCAGTTCCGCCTGATTCGCCAGGAACGAGCGCACTTCCGTCTCGGGCTCGAAGCCGTTTTGGAGCGCGTACTGCGCGAAGGTGATGGCGTTCTGGTGGTCGTTCGTGGCCGCGTAGGCGCGGGCGAGGTAGTACTGCGTCTCGGGTTTCTCGGGGTCGAGGGTGTAGGCTTTCTCCAGCGACCGCAGCGCGAGGTCGTATCGCTCGGTGGTGAGCGCGCAGA
This sequence comes from uncultured Candidatus Peribacteria bacterium, assembly GCA_964618035.1. Classification (GTDB taxonomy): domain Bacteria; phylum Patescibacteriota; class Gracilibacteria; order Peribacterales; family Peribacteraceae; genus JAQBQQ01. The sequence continues at coordinate 3,153 of CAZTYD010000120.1, read as the reverse complement.
AGCCCTGCACGATCCACGCGTCGCGGTAGTCGTCCTGCACGCGCGACACCTGCGCCAGCAGCGGCAGCGCAAGCTCGCACTGCTGCGTCTCGGCCAGCGCGCGGGAGAGCAGCGTGACGAGGTGGATGTTCGGGCTGTCGGGGAACAGCGCGTACTCGTCGTACGCGCCCTGGAGCACTTTCGCGTACGAGCGAAGAAGGGGGTCCCAGCCATCCATCACCTGCGCCAGCTCCTGCTTGGCGTCGTCGTGGCTGCCCTGCACGATCGCGATGAGCGCAAGCGCATAGTGTTTCTGCGGCGATTCCGGCGCGGCGCCGAGGAGCGTTTGCGCTTTCTGCAGATCGCCCGCGCGAATGTCGAGGATCGCTTCGATCAACAGGACATCTTCCGGCTTCGCTCCGGCATCGGCCATCTTGCGCATCGTCGTACGAACGCCGTCCTCGTCGCGTCGCTGCAGTTGTGCCTGGGCGAGCTTGCGCAGGGCCGGCAGGCCGCCGCCGCGCTTCACCGCCGCGTCGTACTGATCCTGCGCGGCTTTCCAATCGCCGTGCAGCGCGAGCAGATCGCCCTGCCGCAGCGCGACGAGCGCCGCGTCGCCCGCGTCGAGCGGCGTGTCGTCGAGCGGCGAGCTCGCCGTGGGCGCTTGCGACCCGAACGCCTGCAGGCGCCGTTGCAGCGCCAGCTCGCTCTGCGTCATCTGCCACCACAGAAATCCCACCAACCCGCCGGTAACGAGCAGCGCGGCAACGATCGGCAGCAGGATGCGGGCGGGGAGTTTCATCGGCGCCAAGAGTACAGGGTTGGGCGGGAGGGGGCTACTGGAGAAGTGAGAGGGGAGAAAGCGGAAGGCAGGGAGATGAGCGAGCAGCGGTTAGCGGCTGGCGATCAGCTATGCGAAACATGCCAGACTGCACGCTCATCGTTGTACGCTGCGCGCTTGCTCCTACGCCATCACTCTCCTCTGACCTCTGATTTCTCCTTTCCCCTAATCTTCCACCGCCGGGCTCAGCTCCCCGTCGTTGTGCATTGCGCTGGCCACTTTGCCCTTCGCGGCGGCCTCGGCCAGGTGCTTGGGCAGCACGGCTTCCACCGCGCCCCACTTGGCGTCGCCCTCCTGCGGCAGCAGCACCGTCACCTGGTCGCCGATCTCGGCGCGGTAGAACGTGACCGATGCGAGCAGCACGCGGAACGCCTTGCCCTCGGCGAGCACCTTGTACTGTCCATCCTCCTGAATGAGCACGCCCAGCGCCGTGCGGCGCGGGACGGGGGCGATCTGCTTGTAGATGAACTTGCCTTCGTCGGTGATGGTGAGCTTCATGCCGTCGCCCTCCACGAGCTTGCTCTTGGAGGCGTAGTTGGCAGGCACGGGGTACGTCTGGCCGGAGCCGTCGACCATGTTCTGTCCGTCGAAAATACCCTCGATCACCTTGCCGCTCGTGGCCGTCGACATCGTCGAGGCGCGCAGCATGTGCTTCTCGCGGCCGGTATCGTTCACGCCCGTCATGTCGCGCAAAAGGGCGTGCGCGGTCTTGAGCGAGGACATGGCGCTGTCGATCAATTCCTGTACCTGGATGAGCGTGTCGTCGGACATGGGACGGAGAGGGTAGTGTATGAATCCCTTACGGAAGGGAGGGGAGCGCCTCAACGTCCAAGTGCACGGATGAGAGTCGGCGTTGCATCTCGGTGTCTGTGAGGAGGCCGCGTTCGGCGCCGATGTGGCTGAGGACGCTGGCAGCGTTTATCGTACCTGCACGGAGGCAATTTGGCAAGTCCCAACCGCTGATCAATCCGTAGGTCATGGCGGTGCCGAAGGCGTCACCGGCGCCGGTGGTATCGATGATCTGCCGGGACGGGAGTGCCGGGCAGAAGTGGTACGACGCGCCGTCGAACGCCGTGGCGCCGTTCGCTCCGTCGGTGATGGCGACGATGTGAGGGCCGAGGGCGTGCAGCTGCCGGAAGGCATTGCCCAGCGTCACCTGCCCGCTGAAGGCGAGGGCTTCCTCGCGGTTCAGAAGGAGGAGATCCGTATGGGCCAGGAGCGCGCGGTTCTCGGCGCGGTCGATGCCGTGCGCGATCTGGTTCCCGCCCGGGTTCCACGTGAGCCTCGGTCCGTTCGGCGCGGCGAGGACGGCGATGAGATCGTCCTCGATCATGCAGCTGGCGTCGTTGAGGTGGTTGAGGTAGATCCAATCGACCGACGACGCGTACGTGCGGTCGAAGGTGGTGTCGTGCAGGTGCGCGTTCGTGCCGGGTGTGTAGAAGATGATGCGTTCGCCGCCCTGGATATTCACGATGATGGAGAAGCTCGTCGTCTCGCCCTCCACCTGCGTGAGCGTATCGGTGTACACGCCTTCGCGCCGCAAATTTTGGAGCAGCGCCTCGCCCCACTGGTCGGATCCCACGATCCCGCTGAAGGCGGCGTCGCAACCGAGCCGGCGCAATCCCACGGCCGTGTTCGAGGCCCCGCCGCCGCACGCTTCCGTCACGTCGCGCACGGGCACCTTGCAACCCGGCGTGATCGCCGTGAGCGGACACTCCGTGTGGACAAAGAGGTCGAAGGTGGCGCCGCCGATGGAGAGAGTGCGGGTAGGGGAAGGCATGGAATTACTGTGATCGAGGTTGCGAAAGCATTCCGTAGATCCAACCGATAATAGTCCCTATGAAGTAGTAGATGAGAAGGGTAAACAGTCCAGCGAGAACTATTTTCGATATGATTTCATTCGATGGAGCTGGATTCCCTCGCATGCCCAAATCAAATGTAACAAGGAGAAGTGGTATCATCATGAACCCTAATACCCAACCAAGCATTTCATTGCTTTGTGAGAAAAAATTTCCCCAGTACAATATTTGGAGGAGCACACAAATGATGGCCATCACGATGCCGCCTACGATGCCGGGGCTATCCATCATTGATTTCTTCATGAGGAGTGAAAGAAAAGGAATATTTACATACGATACTTTTCACTCATCATCCGCGCGAACGCGCGTAGCTTCCTCTTCTCGTGCTTCTGTTTCCGATGGAAGCCGTAGGCGATCATCGTGAATGCCAGCGCGGCCCACCAGGCGATGGGCGGCAGGCCGGAGCCGGGGTTCTTGGAGCCCGGGTGCATCGTGATGAGCGGCGGGCGCTCCTGGTCGGGGATCACTTCGCTC
>CAZTYD010000119.1:0-3834 GCA_964618035.1 uncultured Candidatus Peribacteria bacterium | reverse complement strand
GGGGGTGAGCACGAGCGTCTGCGCGCCCACTTCGCTCGCGATGGTGTCGGAGAGTTTCGGGTTGGCCAGCGTTTCCACGAAGATGTACGCGATGCCGTGCTGCTGCGCGAAGGCGGCGATGTCGGCCATCGTGCGCGGCGACGGCTCGGCATCCGGCGAGAGGCCGGCGATGGCCTTGGCCTCAAAATTGTACCGCTTCGCGAGGTAGTGGAACGCGTCGTGCGCGGTGATGATGGTGCGCACCTCGCACTGCGCCAGCTGCTCGCCGTAGGCCCGGTCGAGCGCGCGCAAGTCGTTCAGCAGCGCGTCGGCGTTCATCTCGTACGTCGCCTTGTGCGCCGGGTCCTGCGCCGCGAGCGCGTCGCGGATCAGTTCCGTCTCCTGCGCCGCCAGAAGCGGATCGAGCCACACGTGCGGGTCGTTCGACTGAGAGAGGGGCGCGCCGTCCAGCGTCAGGCGATCGCTCATGCGGAGGATGGTCGTGCCCATCCGACGCAGATCGGGCGTGAGCTTGTCGGCCCAGCGGTCGATGCCGCCGCCGTTCACGATGAGCAGCGACGACTTCAGCATGGTCGATACGTCGGCGGGCGTGGGTTCGTAGTCGTGCGGCTCCACGCCGCCCGGCGTGATCTGCGTCACCGCCACGCGGTCTCCGCCGATCCGCTGCGCGAAGTACGCAAGCGGGTAGAAGCTCGCCGTCACCGAGAGCGTACCGTCGGGAGGTGGCGGCTCCGCCGGCCGGTTGCAGCCGGCGAGGAGGATCGCGGCGCCGATGAGGGCTGTGCGCAGTCGCATGGGAGGGAGGTGGCCGTGAAGTCCGGACACGTCACGGAGTGGGTTGCGGGCTGGGGGGCACGGGTTGCGCGGGTACTATCGCGCCTTTGGTTGATGACGTGCCTTCCGGGTTCGCGACATCGAACGAGTAGCAGGCAGGTTCCGCGGCGTGGTTCCAGAAAATGTCGTACGGCCGGTCGCGGACGGTGCGGAAGTCGGCGCAGAGCTGGTAGTGCGTGTCGTCCGTCACCCGGTACTCGTACGGCGCGCCCGTCTGGGGATCCCGAATGCTAATCTGCTGGTAGCGCGCCTGTTGCCGCGCCTCTTCCAGCGTTGCGGGCACGGGATGCTTGGGCGTCCGCTCCGGCGTCCACGGCTCCCCCTCATACACGATGTTCTGGATCTCGTTGCTGATGGCGCGCAGATCTTCCACCTTCCGCTCGTCGAACTGGCGCTGGCGGGCGACGATGGGCGAACCGGTGACGGCGAATCCCCACGCGAGGGCGACGGCAACCACTCCCGTCGCCGTGGCGGCGAAGGCGGAATGGAACCTGCGCGCTCTCGTCGCGGGCTTGTCGGCCGCCGCATGCAGCGAGAGGAAGTAGTACGAGAACGTCAGACCCGCCAGCAGCAGCACGACGAACACTTTGAGCAGGAAGCGGATCGAGACTTCGCCCTGCAGCAGATTGAACAGCAGTGTGATCAGATCGCCGATCACCGCCAGCGCGGCGACGAACAACGTCAGGTACGTCAGCCAGCGCCGCACGAGGCTCGACGCGCGTTCCGGGGTGTGGCGTATCTCGCGCAGCAGCAGCCGCGATATCCACAGGAAAAGCGGGAACGTGATGATCACCGAGGCGAGCGACCAGTGGATGGTGCCGAAGTACTGCGATGGATCGGTGAATCTTTCGAGCGCGGGATCCGGAAACAGCAAATTGAGATACGTGAAGAAGAGGATGATCAGGCTGATCACGGCCATGTAGAGCGACGCGAAAGCGGTGAGGTGCAGGAACGCCTCTCGCGCGCCGCCGCGGTCCGGCGGCAGGGGAACGGGCATGGAGAGGCTCTGTGCGCTCAGTGCCTGCAGCACGTCCTTCTCGCGCCAACCGGCGGAGAGGAGCAGCAGACGAATGGTCGCGTGGTCCATGCCGTGCTCCCGGGCATGGGCGACGAATGATGGGAGTGGTGATTCCATGCGGCGAGTATACTCTCCTCTGGCCGATGTCCATTGCAGTGGGCGCGTGGCAGAAAGGTCCGGGTGCCGTCACCCTCGGAGACGCGGCGCCGCGGCAAGGAGGTCGGCGTTCATGCGATCTGCGACCGGGGCGCCTTTCATGCGGCCGGAGCTGAACCGCGCAAACTCGAGGAAGATCACCGTAAAGGCCACGACCATCACCGCGGGCGCGACGGCGGAGAGCCAGTTGATTCTCCGCGGCCGGTAGAACCGGATGAGGAGCGAGTTCGTCACCACCGACACGGAGCTGAACGCCATCGCGAGCCCGGCGAGCTCGGGGCTCAGGATCAACCCGAACGACGCGAAGACGCGCGCGGCGATGGGAATCCCGATAATGTTGTAGAAGAGCGCGAAGAACATGTTCTGCCGGATCTTCTGCATGGTCTCGCGCGAGAGCTCGATGGCGGTGATCACGTCGAGCAGATCGTCTCGGATGATGACGATGCCGCCCGTCTCCATGGCCACGTCGGTGCCGGATCCCATCGCGATGCCGAGATCCGCCTGCGCGAGCGCCGGCGCGTCGTTGATGCCGTCGCCCACCATCGCCACGCGCTTGCCGGCCTCCTGCAGCTTCTTCACTTCGTTCGCCTTGTCCTGCGGCAGCACTTCCGCGAGCACGTTCGCGATGCCGATCTGCTTCGCGATGGCCGCCGCCGTGCGGCCGTTGTCGCCGGTGATCATGTACGTCTCGATGCCGCGCCGCCGCAGGCGCTCCACCGCCTCCCTGCTCGTCTCCTTCACCGTGTCCGCCACGGCGATGAGGCCGAGGACTTCCTTCTCCGCCGCCAGGATCATCACCGTTTTTCCTTGCTCCTCCAGCTTCGCGATCTTCCGCTCCGATTGCTGGAGATCCCATCCCGCCACCTCCGTGACCAGCTTCCGATTCCCCACGAAGTACTTCCGCCCGCCGATGCTTCCCTCGATGCCGTGGCCGGGAATGGCGCGAAAGTGCTCCACGTCTTCCAAGGCCATGCCCTCCTCCGTCGCCCGCGCGACGATGGCTTCCGCCAGCGGGTGCTCGGAAGACCGCTCGAGCGACGCGGCGATGCGCAGCACGTCGTCCTCGTCTTCCGCGGCGGCGAGGATGTCCGTCACCTCGGGCTTTCCTTTGGTGAGGGTGCCGGTCTTGTCGAAGACGATGGCGTCGATCTTGTTCGCCGCCTCCAGCGGCTCGCCGCCCTTGATGAGCACGCCGCGCTCCGCGCCCTTGCCCGTGCCGACCATGATGGCCGTGGGCGTGGCGAGGCCTAGCGCGCACGGGCACGCGATGACGATGACGGCCGTGAACGCCATGAGCGAGAAGCTGAGGCTCGCGCCCAGTACGAGGTACCAGATCGCGAACGTCGCGACGGCCAGTAGGATCACCGCCGGCACGAACCATGCCGATATCCGGTCGGCCACTCCCTGGATGGGCGCCTTGGACCCTTGTGCCTCTTCGATGAGGCGGATGATCTGCGACAGCGTCGTCTGCTCGCCCACGCGCTCGGCGCGGAACTCGAAGCTGCCGGTCTTGTTGAGCGTGGCGCCGATCACGCGGTCGCTCACGTTCTTCTCCACGGGGATGCTCTCGCCCGTGAGCATCGATTCATCCACCGCGGAGTGCCCCTTGGTGATAGAGCCGTCGACCGGCACTTTCTCGCCGGGGCGGACGAGGATGATGTCGCCCTCCACCACGTTGTCGATCGGTATGTCCTCCGTGATGCCGTCGCGCACGACGCGCGCCGTCTTCGCCTGCAGGCCCATGAGCTTGCGGATGGCGTCGGATACCTTGCCCTTCGCCTTCGCCTCCAGCCACTTGCCCAGCAGCACGAACGTGATGAGGAAGG
>CAZTYD010000118.1:2969-3880 GCA_964618035.1 uncultured Candidatus Peribacteria bacterium | reverse complement strand
GTGCACGAGCATGTAGCTCAGTTCGTCTTCGAACGCCTGCGCGTCCTGCGATGTCTCGAAGTAGCCGTACGTCTCGCCCCAGTGGCGCCAGCATCCGGCCAGGCGGCGCACCACCTGCTTCACACTGCGCTCGGAGCCGGTGACCGGCCTGCCGTTCTCGTCGAGCACGGCATTCCCCTTCTCGTCGTACTGCGGCACGCCCGCCTTGCGGAAGTACTTGCTCACCACGATGTCGGTCGCCACCTGGCTCCAATCGGCGGGCACTTCGGCCCCCTCCATTTCGAACACCACCGACCCGTCGGTATTCGCAATGCGCGACACGCGCCGATCGTACGTCACTTCCTCCAGCGGATCCGACCCAGGCGTCGTGAAGACGCGCTCGATGGTCAGCCCGCCGTTGAGCGAGAGGGAGTTCGACGACCCTTCGGCCGTGGAAGCGGGAGTGGCGAAGGCGGCGGACGGATTCATGGGAGAGAAATGGAATGAAACACAATATGTAGTTTGTTCTGTGGAACGACCACACAAGATATTGGAGTAGACGGGCAGAAGCAAGACGCGTGACGGCCAGGGAGACAGATCGTAGTCGAGGGCTTGCGCACGCGCAAAAATCAGCGTGAGTTTTCTGTACATTGTGTCGCTCGAACACAAAGGAAAATACCGGGCAAAGGAAACTGCAACTGAAGCGTGTTACTTCCGTCTGACATTTACTAGAATTCTCCGCCTATGAGCACAAAAAAGACCATCCACCTGCTGGCCATCATCGCCGGGACGAACGACCCGAGCAATACGCTCGCGCTCGCGGAGCACTTCCTGCGTGGCTGTGAGACCCAGGCCGATATCGCGGTCGAGAGCGTGCGACTGAAGGATCTCGACATTGATCACTTCACGCTCGACTATTACCAGCCAGATGC
>CAZTYD010000118.1:0-2959 GCA_964618035.1 uncultured Candidatus Peribacteria bacterium | reverse complement strand
ATGCAGATCAGGGAACAGACTTCCTGGAGCTCCAGAAGAAGATTCTCGCCGCGGACGGCATCCTCATCGCCAGCCCGGTCTGGAACTTCTCGGTGCCGGCGCACCTGAAGAACCTCATCGACCGCATGGGCAGCTTCGCGCTCGACAGCGCCACGCGCACCAAGGGCCAACTCGGCGGAAAGCCGGTATACCTGCTGCTGGCGGGCGGCGTGAGCATGTTCGTCTGGAACAGCGTGATGGAGAACACGACGAGCTTCCTGCGCGAGGCGTTCAAGTACTTCGGCGCCACGGTCGTCGGCACCCACTTTGAACCAAAGTGCGTCCTGCCAGACCGCTCGTTCGGGCTGGTGGTCGACAAACGGCCGGAGGCGCTCGCAGCGGTGGAACAGAAGGGCGCCGCGTTCGCCACCCTCGTCCGGTCGTTCGCCGAGACGGGAACCCTGCCGGCCGGCCAGCGCGGGAAGAGCCTCTTCTACGCCACGGCGCAGTGGGTGGTGAAGCGGATGACGTGAGGGGGGGGTTCTATGGACAAGTGGAACGCCAGAAAGGGCTGCTTCATGCTGAAAACTTGCTACAGCAAAGAGTTTCCACCTAGGAGAGCGCCATGCCTTGGCGCGGCTGTGCGACAATTCTTTCATGTCCCAACGTCATCCTATCCAAAATTCACAGTCGATGTTGATCACAACCAACATACTTGGCCGCCATAGGCTATTTACAGATCCCACATACGCCCGGATCGCTATTGACTCTCTCTATCTCACTCAAGAGCGCTATCCCTTCTTTCTGTTCGCCTTTGTCATCATGCCTGATCACTGTCATTTTCTCGTCAGGGCTCCAGAAAGGCAACGAATTTCCAAAATTCTCTACACTTTTAAACGCAGTGTGGCCTTCGAGATAGATCGAGGCCCACTATGGCAGAAGAGGTTCCATATACGGATGATCAACAACCCATTGGAAGCAATGAGCTACATCCATTTGAACCCCGTACGGGCAAAACTTTGCGACACACCAGAAGATTATCCTTGGTCGTCGGCAAATGGCCGATGGGATGTGTCGGATGTCGAATGGTTTCATGGGATAGACGGGTAGCAATCCCAATCGAAACATCCGCGCCAAGGCATGGCGCTCTCCACTTCGAAAAAAAACATTCAAATTCCTTTACCCACCAACACCACCTCCTCATCCATCATCCCCGCCCTCTTAAACAGATCCCACGTCCGGCGGCCGCCCTCGACGAGGATGCTCGTGAGGCCGTGGAAATCCCCCCGCGGAGTGAGCAGTGCCTGCCACAGCGCATCCCAATCGAACATTCCGTCGCGCATGTCCACGGAGAGCATCCGCACCCCTCCTGCTTCGATGCGCGCTCGCTTCCGGTCGTCGATGCCGGAGTGGCTGCAAGAGATGAGGATGGTCTTTTGCTGAAGTTCATCCGTCAGCACTCTAGAGTCTTCAGGAATGCGCAGGTGCGGATCGAGCACCAGGCGATACGGCTGATAGTGATCAATAGTAGTATTCATATTTGAGCCCTTATTTAAGCGACAATCTAATCGTGGATTATCATTAATGATTGTCTGGACACCCACGAGGATCGCATCGGACATCGCACGCAAATGCGTGTGCGACCACTCATCCTGTTCCAAGGATGTGATCTTGAGGGGCTTTCCATCCTTTTTCGCGATCTCGCCAGTGGTGGTGCGTGCGGATTTCAGCGTAACCCAGGGACGACCCTTCGTTCGCACGGAGGTAAATCCTCGGTTCAGCTTTTCACAGGCCATGCGCAACGACGAAGGAATGCACTCCACTCCTTTGGCTTCCAGCAGGGCTATTCCCTTTCCTCCTACGCGCGGATCAGGATCGAGCATCCCGTACACGACTCGACGGATTCCTCGATCCAATACTACATCCGTACAGGGCGGCGTCTTGCCGTGATGACAGCACGGCTCCAGATTGACGAACAACGTATCAGCGGGATAAATTTCTTGATCAAATTTTTCCAGTAACTCTCGCTCTGCATGATATTTTCCAAAATCAGAATGATACCCTTCAGCTACCACTTTCCCCTCTCGCACAAGCACCGCACCGACCAGCGCACCATTCCCCACACGGCCACGGCCGAGGGAGGCGAGGGAGAGACAATGGCGCATGAAGGACTTATATTTCATCCTCAATAGTATAAGGCCTCACTGTCTCAAGAGAAATTAGTAATACACTCCGCTTAGTCTATGTAAGTCGTCTCATGCTTAAGCCTGTGGACTTCACTGCCAAGCCTCACTTTCGTTTTCTCGGCTTCACGACTGATCTCGACTGCATAAGGATATCCACTCGGTTGAAATATAGTGCATATGCCGTTGTTATTAGTCTTATCCAATGCCAATGCCAGCGCCAGGCTACCTGATCCGCAACCGGTTTCAGGAATGACAGTATCCGTTTCGCGGACGTAGACCACTGGGAAAATCTCGAAATCCTCTTTGCTACGTCGAAATGGGATGATGCCAAAGGCAGGCAATTGTCCCAGTTCGTTATCATATTTTTGGCGCAGCTCCGTAAAAACATTCAGCGGTTCCACTGCCGCTTCTGGCGCAACCTCATAAAGCAAGTGTGATATGCCGTTGAGATGAACGATAAGAGTACTTTCCGCTAGCGGCTTGATACGGGGTGCGATATTGAGAGTGATAGAGGTGTAATAAGAGCCTTTATGCGGGACGCTCACAAGCTCAAAAATTTCGTCGGTTCCTGATGATGCAAGCCGAAGGTTTGCTTTTTCACTGTCCCCTGCCAAAACTGTGGCAGCGCTCCTCAAAGCGTTTACACAGAGTTCACCGCCCATCATGTCTAATCGCGCATCAATCCCAGAAACAGGTGCAAGAGTCAGGTATCCCACCTGTTCGCCCCCAACCTGGGGGCTGCTCATCAGCTTCCGTGCGATTACAGCGCGTTCGGCTGCGGGTACGGCTGACTG
>CAZTYD010000117.1:0-3906 GCA_964618035.1 uncultured Candidatus Peribacteria bacterium | reverse complement strand
TCATGAACATCATGCTGGTGTCGGTGACGGAGCGGACGCGCGAGATCGGCATCCGCAAGGCGATCGGCGCCAAGAAGCTCGATATCTTGCTGCAGTTCCTCGTGGAGGCCGTGGTACTGAGCGTGCTCGGCGGCGTCATCGGCATCAGCCTGAGCCTGCTGGGCGCGTGGGTGGCCGCGCGGTACGGCGTGCCGGCCATCGTCTCGCCGTCGTCGATCGTCCTCGCGTTCCTGTTCTCGGTGGGCGTGGGCATCTTCTTCGGCATGCTGCCCGCGTACAAGGCCGCGCGGCTGCGCCCCATCGAGGCGCTGCGGTACGAGTAACGCCGCTGCGCGTCCGGGGCGATACAGTCCATCGAGGACGCTCTTACCGCGAATGCTTCTTTCTCCCGAACATCCACCCCGCCGCGAACGCCACGACAATGCCCGCCGCGAACGCCACGACAATGCCCGCCACGCCCGCCATCCACGGAATGGCGCCGGGCGCGGCGGGCGGCGCGGCGCGGTCGGGTGCCGCGGCCTCCACCGCCTGCACTTCAAAATCTTCCGGCTCGTACCAGTGCGCGTCGCCGGCGAAATGGAACTTGGCAGCCACCTCGTAGAAACCGGGTTCGGGATACGTGAAGCGGATGTTCAGCAGCCCGCCCGTCGCCGCGACGTTCTGCCGCCTCTCGATCACCTGATGGTCCTTGCGCACCTCGATGTCGAAGACGGCATCCCGTTTGACGAGCGAATTCTGCAGATCCGACACCGACAGCAGACCCTGCTGCTGCTTGCCCGCTTCCGGCGCGATGGGCGATCCGCTGAAATTGAGCAGGTAGGTGCCTTCGACGATCTTCTGAATGCCGCCGTGCGCGGAAGACGCCAGGGGAATCAGGAGGAGGATGCCGCCGATGATGGAGACGCGTCTGATCATGCGTCCACGGTACACGGGAAACGCCCCCCTGTCGCGTGCTCATCCCTGACCGGATCACAGCGGACTGCCTACTTTTTCTTACTCGCACGTCGCGGGCGCGCCGTCCGCCGAACACGACCAGCCGCCCGTATCGTCGGCCGCCCGCGCTTGCCGTGAACGATCTGCAGCTTCTTCGGTACGTGCGCGCTCTTCATCATCGTGCCGATGATGCCGATGATTTCGGGCGGCGTCACCTGGCCCTTGATGGCGTAGTCATCGGCGCCGGCATCCAGGCATTCCTGGATTTTCTTCTCTTCGGAGAACACGGAGAAAATGACGACGGGGACACGGAAGAGCGTCTGGTGATCGCGCATTTTCCGCAGCAAGTCCAAACCGCTTTCCTGCGGGAATACCAAATCGAGCAGCACGACATCCGGACACGAATCCTCCATGGATTGCCATCCCTGGGCGCATGTCTCGGCTTCTCGCACCTTGTAGCCATAGCTCACGAGAGCATCCGAGTAGATACGGCGAAATGGCGACTCGTCTTCCACCAAGAGCACAATGCCTTTCGAGAGCAATTGTTCCATGAACAGGAATATTACCGTGCCCGCATGAACTGGAAAGTGAATGTGCTTCCTTTCCCGACTGTTGATGTTACCGTGAGATCCCCTCTCTGGGCCTGGGCGAAATTCTTCGCGATGAAGAGCCCGAGCCCCGCCCCCACACCGCCCGCCGGTTAGCCCAGGAGAAAATTGTCGTGCAAAAATAAGTTAGGCAGGCGATCCGCCGCGATGCCGCTGCCCGTGTCTCGAATGGCAATATAGACATGCGCCGCATCGTGGGTGATGCGGATGGTGATGCGGCCGCTGGCGGTATTCTTGATCGCGTTGTGGACGATATTGCCCATTGCCTCGGCACAAAGGCGCGGATCGACATGGGCCATCGTGTCGGTGTCGCCGAGGAGCTGCAGTTTCAGCCCCTTCTCCGCAGCCAGCCCGCTGAATGGCTTGATCGCCTCGTTCACGAGGCTGCCGACCGTCACGTTCTTGAGGCCGATGGACAGCACGCGCCGCTCTATTCTCGACACGTTCAACAGATCCCTGATGAGCCGGTTCGCATTGATGCAGACGTCGTGCGCCTCGTGCAGGTACTGCAGCTGCTGCGGGGCGAACGTGCCGACGACGCCGCCGAGCATGTTCTCCAAGAATCCCTTCAGCTCCGCGATCGGCGTTTTCAGCTGGTGCGCCACCATCATGATCAGCTGCGTCTTCATGTCTTCCTCGGCCTTCTGTTTCGAAATGTCGCTCTGAATGCCGACGAAGAATTGCGGCTTGCGGTGGAGGAGGATCGGATAGAACATCAGGCTGGCGGCGTACTCGCTGCCGTCCTTACGGCGATTGACGATCTTGTCGGATATGTAGGGCTTGCCCCGCCGGATCGCCTCCCGCATCCTCTTGCGTTCGGCCTCCGGCGTCTTGTCCGTGCTCAGGATCCTCGGATGCTTGCCGATCGCTTCGTTGGACGAGTAACCGGTGAGCTGTTCCCACGCGCGATTCACGTAAATGATGTGGCGGGATTTGTCGGTCATGATGACCGCTTCGAGCGCCGAGTCGACTGCGAGGCGGAAGCGGCGGGTGGTCTCGGCTTCGGTTCGCAGCATGTCCATCATCTTCTGAACGTCGGCTCTCTCCGCCTTGCGCTTGGCGGTGACGAACAGCAGAACGACGCACCTGCGCGGCTCGTCGAACACGCTGGCAACGACGGATGTCCACTGCTTCTTTCCTCCGGGAAACTCTTCGCAGTAATCGACATCGAATTCCTGCGACCGGCCCCTGAGAAGTGACTCGATGCCTCGAACAATGTCCTTGGCCGCGATCGGCAATGATCGCGCGGCCTTGCACCGCTCGACGAACGGATCTCCCAAACGCTGATTCCTCAATGGATCCTTCGGATGCCTCCTCGCGGAAGACAGCCACTTCCTATTGGCCACCAGCACCGTTCCCTCTCCATCCAACACGACCACCGCCTGCGGGAGGGTATCGACAATCGAGGAGAGCAACTGTCTGTCGGACTCCGCTTCAGATTCGGGAGGCAGCATTGCGTCATGCTATCGCACTGCCGATCCGCGGCGCAATGGATCGCGGCTGCATACGCCTGCGCGGTGCAACCCGGCGTTCTCAAACAATCGATTCTCTGCTATACTGTCTTCGTATTTTCACACCTACACACATGGACACTCTCCCTCTTCAGCAGATCATCTCCCTCGCGGGCAAGACCGCCGTCGTCACCGGCGGCGCGATGGGCATCGGCCTCGGCATCGTGAGCCGCCTGGCCGAAGCCGGCGCCAACGTCGTGATCGCCGACGTGAATGAGCAAGCCGGCGCCAAGGCCGTCGGCGCACTCACGGCCAGAGGATACAACGTCGTCTTCGTGAAGACCGACGTGACCGACGCCGGCAACGTGCAGGCGGCGGTGGATGCGGCAGTGAAGATCCTCGGCGGCCTCGACATCCTGGTCAACAACGCCGGCATCTTCCCCATCGTGCCCGCCATGCAGATGACGACGGACATGTTCGAGAAGATCCTGTCGGTAAACCTCAAGGGCGTGTTCCTCTTCACCAAGGCCGCGGCCGAGACGATGATCAAGCAGGGGCGCGGCGGCAAGATCATCAACATCACGTCCGTGGACGCGCTGCATCCCTCCTCGGTGGGGCTCGCCGCGTACGACGCCTCGAAGCACGGGCTGTGGGGTTTCACGAAGAACACCGCGCTCGAACTCGCGCCGCACAACATCCAGGTGAACGCCATCGCGCCGGGCGGCATCGCCACGCCGGGCACGGGCGCCGGCGCGCCGCCGACCCCGCAGATGCAGGAGATCCTCAAGAAGTTCACCGAGAAGATCCCCCTGAAGCGCATGGGGGAGCCCGACGACATCGGCAAGGTCGCGCTCTTCCTCGCGTCGGATCTCGCGAGCTACATGACGGGCGCGCAGGTGGTGGTGGACGGCGGC
>CAZTYD010000116.1:3396-3918 GCA_964618035.1 uncultured Candidatus Peribacteria bacterium | reverse complement strand
AGAATATTGGGCGAGTCAGTCGTCATAGCAACGAATTTTCATTTTTGGAGCGGGTAGCGGGAATCGAACCCGCCTCCTCAGCTTGGAAGGCTGATGTACTACCACTGTACGATACCCGCGGAGGTGCCGGGGGATTATACCTGTTTGGGTTTGTGGGGAAAGATCGAGAGGTTGAGAAAAATCCAAGACTGCAAGGCTGCAATGGCCAAGAAAATCCCAAGATTCCAAGGCCCCACTGCCCAAAGGGTCATTGATCGATGTGTAGGATTTTTCTTACCTTCTTATCACTGAGTTTTTTCCAGGGGTGACATGTCAGAAGTCTTGCTGCGCTCATTATGCCGCCGACGACGAATCCTCTCCGCTCCAGTTGGATCTTCGCGTACTGTGAACAGGTGGGTTCGTGACGGCAGTAGCCGAAGGGGTACAGGTGCCTCAGCGGGCCGTGGTCCGGCGAGAGCGTGTGCTGGTACAGCGTCACCAGAGCAACCGCGATGGAGCGGGGGAAACGCCAGAGCTGTTGTA
>CAZTYD010000116.1:0-3386 GCA_964618035.1 uncultured Candidatus Peribacteria bacterium | reverse complement strand
GCAACGCGAAGTCGCTTCAGGAAATTGAACTCAGACGTCGTACACTGTAGCGTCATTCTACGCTTCACTTCCGTCTTTTCTATGACACTCACCTACGAACAGGCACTCATGTTCCTCTACATGCTGGTCGCCGTGATGCTCATCATCGTCCTGTACCACGCGATCTTCATCGTGGTCGACGTGCGCAAGATCACGCGGCGCGCGCAGAACGTGACGGAGGAGGTGCAGAAGGTGGTGCTGCGGCCGCTCTCGGTGGCGGATCAGATCATGGATTACGTGATGGGCATGATCAACGAGAAGAAGCACGCCAAGAAGCACGTCCATTCCGACGAGTGATGCCGATGGCGCGAAAGAAGCCACCGTCGCCGAATCCGCCGGAGCTCGACGCGCTGAAGAAGATTCAGATCGGGCTCGAGGAGCTGCCCGAGCAGTTTCAGAATGCCTTCCGTCCCGGGCGGCAGCTGCTCTTCAACTACGCGAAAGGGATCGCCAGCGGCCTCGGAGTGATCACCGCGTTCGCCATCATCATTCCATTGATCGTCTGGTTCCTGCAGCGCATCCAGTGGGTACCGCTGATAGGGGATTTTGTGTCGCAAGTGGCGGTGCAGGTGGAGGAGGCGAGGAGGAGATGAAGATTTCAAGATTGCAGGACTGCAAAGAAACCAAAGCAAAATTCAAGAGATGTATCTTTGGGTCTTCTTTGCAATCTTGCAGTCCTGCAATCTTGAAATCTTCCTAAATCACTGGTTGCTCATCCACGAACACCCGCACGAACAATTTCTTCAGCACATCGTACGAGGCTTCGAGGATGTCGGCGAGGAGGGAATTGAGCCGGCGGATGCGGGCGTAGAGTTTGTTCACTTTGTTCGCGTTGCCGGGCTTGGCGATGGAGGCCGAGAGCGCCTTGGCACGCTTCGATAGCAGCTGTACCTCCTGTTCGATGTGCTGCTGCAGTTGCTTCTGCAACACGGCCGGTTCGGTCGGTATCGCGGCGATGGCCTGGTCGCGCGGCGAGGCGCCCTTGGCGGAGTCGTCGCGCTTGGCGCCGCCCGTTCCCGCGCCGCCCATGTCGCCGGAACGGTCTTCGCCCGTGCGCTCGCTCACTTTGTTCGAGAAACTCTCGAACGTCATCAGCAGATCGTTCAGCTCCGCCAGCTTGGCGGGCTGCGTGACGATCAACTTGCTCGTTTCGACCGAGTTGCTGAGGGCGAGGCCTTTTTCCGGGGAGGAGGGTGTGGACACCATCGCGGGGGTATTGTTGTTTTTCTGGCGCGAAAGTCAATGAATGCTCGCGGGAAGTTTCGCTGAGGATTCCCTTCATTCTACCATAAAAAACTCCTCCCGGCCATACGACGCCGCGCGTCCATTCACCGATTGTCACTGGATCCGCCGTCTCGTATCATCGCCGCATGGAAGAGCGCACCATTTTCCACAGGATCCGCGACAGGGAAATCCCCGCCGACGTCGTCTACGAGGACGACCAGGTTCTCGCCTTCAAGGACATTCATCCCAAAGCGCCGACGCACTTGCTGTTCATCCCGAAGACCTTCGTCGCGTCCATCGCGGAGTGCCGCGGCGACAAGGAGCACCTTCCTGGTTTGCTCATCCAGACGGCGCGGAAGTTCGCGGAGGAGAAGGGGATCGAGGGCTACAAGTTGACGTTCCACGTGGGGCCGACGGGCGGGCAGGAGGTGATGTACTTGCATTTGCATTTTCTAAGCGACCAGAAATTGAGGCAATAAAGGCAATAGAAGAAATAGATGTAAAAGAAGCAAAAGAGGAAATCCTCTTTTGCTTCTATTTCCTCTATTGCCTCTATTTCTTCTTTCGCCTCACGCCTCGAATCCCGCTGCCTTCGCCTCCTCCTCCGTCGCGAACGCCACGCGGTTCTCGGCCTTGATCTTCTTGGCGGCCGCGGAATCCGCGGGGTAGTACTTCTTGCCGGTCTTCGACGCGACGAAGCCGTCCGTCGGCGCGCCGTCGTCGGATTCGGCCGATCCTTCAGTGGCATTGGCCTCGCTCTTTCCCGCCTCTTCGGCCTCGCGCTCGCGCTTCAGGCGATCCATCGTCTCCTTGTCGATAGGCTGGATGGCCTTGATGGAGAGGCCGATGCGGCGCTCGTCGACATCGATGTTGATGACCTGCGCCTCTACTTTCTGCCCGATGGTGAGCACCTCAGACGGATCCGTCACCTTGTGGTGCGCCAGCTCGCTCAGGTGCACGAGGCCATTGATCTCCTTCTCGAGCTTGAGGAACGCGCCGTAGTCGGCGAAACGGATGACGGTGCCCTGCACTTTCTTGCCCACGGGGTAGCGCTCGGCGATCTCCTCCCACGGATCTTTGCTGAGCTGCTTGATCGAGAGGCTGAGCTTCTCGCCGTCGATGCCAATCACCTTCACCTTCACGCGGTCGCCCGCCTCGGCGTACTCCGAGGGGTTCTTCACGTGGCCCCAGGCGATCTCCGAAATGTGCACGAGGCCCTCGAGCCCGTCGAACGCGACGAACAGACCGAACTTCACGATGCCGCTCACGATGCCCTCCTTCACGTCGCCCACGTGCAGCTGCTCGAGAGACTTCGAGCGCTCCTCGCTCAGCGCCTCGCGCTCGGACACCACGATCTTTCCGGCGTCCTCGTCCATGGTGATGATCTTGACCGTGAAGGTGTGGCCGATGAATTTGCTGAGGCGGGTGATGATCTCGCTGGCGTCGGCGTTATTGACGCGCGGGTAGTTGACGGGCGCGAGCTGCGACACGGGCAGGAAGGTGCGGATGCCGTCGATGTTCGCGAGCAGGCCGCCCTTGTTGGCCTCCTGTGCCGTGAACTTCATGGTCGTGTCCTGCTCCACCATCTTGTGGAAGCGGTCCCACGCCTTCTGCTGGCTGGCCATGCGCAGGCTCATCACGATCATGCCTTCGTCGTTCTCTTCCTCCAGCACCAGCGCGTTCACCGGGTCGCCCAGGTGGAGCTCCTTGAAGGTATTGAACGAATCGCGCAGCTCGCGGCCCGAGATGATGCCGGTGGCCACGCCGTCGATGTCGACGAGCAGCTTGTTCTTGCCTTTGAACACGACCGTGCCCTCGCGCAGCTCGCCGGGGCGGACGCGGAGGACGGCGGGGGATTCCTTGAGCAGCGTGTCCATGACGGACGCCTGCCGTTTTTCTTTGGTTGCGGTTACCATACGAAAAGAGGGGTGCGAGGGGAGAGAGTAAAAAAAGAGAGGGGAACGTCCTCGCACGAGCGACGTTCGATTCCGGAGGATTGTCTCAGGAGAGGGGAGAGCATGTCAAATGGTTTGGACTCTCTGTGGCATAGGATGGAAATATCTCAGCCCAAGGAATGTATGAATTTTCTTATGGGGCGCAAGCGATGTCTTTATGTGTTATTC
>CAZTYD010000115.1:0-3959 GCA_964618035.1 uncultured Candidatus Peribacteria bacterium | reverse complement strand
GAGAAGTCAGAAGGAAGAAATCAGAAATCAGGAATAGAATTAGGCGATTATCTCTGTTTTCTTCCCTCTGTATTCCGGCTTCTACATCAGACAAATACCGCCCTTCGCCCCCTGCTGCAGGCAGCATTGCCGATTTCAATGTTTTTTGCTATAATCAAGAGATTTCCGCACCCACGGAATCGCTCAAGCAGAACACAAAAACTCACACTCGATGTCGGTCCACGCACTCATGTTCGGCTGGGAATATCCGCCGCACCACTCCGGCGGGCTCGGCGTGGCGTGCCAGGGGCTCGTGCGCGGCCTTGCCGCCAATGGCGTGAACGTCACGCTCGTGCTGCCCCATGCGCACGGACGTGAAGACAATGCGACGGTGCGATTCCCCACGGATGAACTGTGGAACACGGTGCGTGTCGACAGTCTGATCGATGCGTACGACGGCATCGCGGAGTACGCCGCGCGCTACCAGCATCATTTGACGACGGAACCCCGCGATACCGGCGCGCTCTACGGACCGGATCTCGGCCAGGCTGTGCTCAACTTCACCGCCATGGCCGTCGACATGACGAAAGACCTCACGCCCGACGTCGTGCACTGCCACGACTGGATGACCTACGGCGCCGGCCGCCGCGCGGCCGACTACCACGGCGTGCCGATGATCGCGCACATCCACGCCACCGAGTTCGACCGTACGAACTTCTCGCCCAACCCATGGATCCTCGAGCGCGAGCGGCTGGGGCTCCTCTCGGCCGATCGCATCATCGCGGTGAGCCAGTACACGAAGAACTTGCTCGTGGCGCGGTACGGCATCGCGGCCGACAAGATCAGCGTGGTGCACAACGGGCACCATCAGCCGTACGTGGAGACGCGCCGCGCGGACACGCTGGGCACGCGCGCCAAAAAGCAGCCGCTCGTCCTGTTCCTCGGCCGCATGACGGTGCAGAAGAACCCGCACGCCTTCCTGGAAGTCGCCCGCAAAATCCACGAGCACGACGCCGGCGTGCAGTTCGTGATGGCCGGCGGCGGCGGCATGCTGCCGGAGCTCATCGACCGCGCGTGCGAGATGGGGTTGGCAGACAACGTGCTCTTCACCGGCAACGTGCAGGGCCGCGAGATCGACGCGCTGTACCGCAAGGCGGACTGCTTCGTCATGCCCTCGCTCTCCGAACCCTTCGGCCTCGTGGCGCTCGAGGCCATCGGCCAGGGCGCGCCCGTGGTGGTGAGCAAGCAATCGGGCGTGGCCGAGGTGGTGGATCACGCGTTCAAGGTCGACTTCTGGGACACCGACAAAATGGCCGACTGCATCCTCACCATCCTGCGTGAACAGCCGCTGGCGGATCAGCTCCGCACCGAAGCGCCGCGCGTGCTCCAGCGCCTCACCTGGAAGAACCAAGCCGGCAAAGTCACCTCCATCTACCGCGACCTCATCCAATCCTGATTCCGTAAAGACGCTCCGGTGGGGCGTCCCAAATTCCAATCAACCAATAAACTAATAAACCAATCAACCAATAACTTACAACCGTTATGTCTCCCCACATTTGTTTTTACTTCCAGCCTTCGCAGAAGGCTGCCCGCCGTAGCCTCGGCGAAGGCGGGCCGCTCACTACTTCAAGCACCGCCGCCTTCTGCTACGGCCGGCGAGTCATCTCTGCATAACTTCTCCTGCCCGCCATGCATCCCACTGTTTGTTTTTACTTCCAGGTCCACCAGCCCTACCGCCTGCGCGATCTGCGCATTACGGACATCGGCAAGGGCCAGACGTGCTTCGATGACGCCAAGAACCGCGCCATCTTCCGCAAGGTGGCCGAGAAGTGCTACCTGCCGGCCAACGCGCTGATGCTGGAGCTGCTGAATCAGTACCCGGAATTCCATATCAGCTACTCGCTCTCCGGCGTGTTTCTGGATCAGTGCGTGGAGTACGGGCCGGACGTGCTCGAATCGTTCCGGAGACTCGCCGCGACGGGGCAAGTGGAATTCATGGCCGAGACGTACTACCACTCGCTGAGCTACCTCAAGTCGCTGCCGGAATTCGTGGCGCAGGTGGGCAAGCACGTGCGGAGGATCCAGGAGCTCTTCGGCCTCACGCCGCGTGTGTTCCGCAATACGGAACTGATCTACTCCAACGAGATCGCCCACGTCGTGCGGCTGATGGGCTTCGACGGGATCCTCGCCGAGGGTGCCGATCACGTGCTGCGCGGCCAGAGCCCCAACGAGCCGTTCGTGCCGCCCGCCTTCCGCATACCAAAGAAGATGGAAACGATCATCGCGAAGAACCGTCCGCTGCCCGAGCGCGCCGCATCAATTCAAGTGCTGCTGAAGAACTACAAGCTCTCGGATGACGTGGCGTTCCGCTTCTCGGACAAATCGTGGGTCGGCTTCCCGCTCAATGCGGACACCTTCACCGATTGGCTCACGCAGACCGGCGGACACAGCATCAATCTCTTCATGGACTACGAGACTTTCGGCGAGCACCAGTGGGCCGATACCGGCATCTTCGACTTCGTGCGCGCATTGCCGCAGGTCTGGCACGACCGCGGCATTCCCACCGCAACGCCCTCGCAAGTCATCGACCGCTGGAACAGGAAGTACTCGAAGGTCTTCGACGCCCATACCTTCGTCTCGTGGGCCGACATGGAGCGCGATCTCTCGGCCTGGCAGGGCAACAAGATCCAGGACGCCGCGCTGCAGGCGCTCTTCGACCTCGAACACGCCATCAAGCAGACGGGCGACGAGGAACTGCTGGAGACCTGGCGCAAGCTCTCGACATCGGACCACTTCTACTACATGTGCACCAAGTACTGGAGCGACGGCGACGTGCACAAGTACTTCAGCCCCTATGATTCCCCCTATGAGGCGTACAGGCGTTTCAGTCATGCCCTCTGTGATTTGCGTGCTTGCGTGGAGGGAATAGGGAAAAGGACAGAGGGAAAAGGGACAAAGAAAAAAACCAAGGACATAACCCTATTCCCTCTGTCCTAATCCCTTTTCCCTTCGACCATGCCCCGCTCCCTCGTCCTCGGCAACGGCTCGATCCTCGCTTCCTTCGACGAGCACCTGCTGCTGCGCGATCTGTACTACCCCTACGTGGGCATGGAGGATCAGACGACGTACGGCCACCTGCACAGAGTCGGCGTGTGGATCGAGGGCGTCGGCCTCTCGTGGTTCAACGACGGCACGTGGCGCATCGAACCGCGCTACCGTCCCGAGACGCTCGTGGGCGACAGCGTGATGCGCAGCGACCGGCTGGGGCTCGAGATGACGGTGGAGGACTACGTGCACCCGGTGCATAACCTGCTGATGCGCCACTTCCACGTGCGCAGCACCGACGGCAGCCGCAAGACCGTGAAGTTCTTCTTCAATCACGATTTCCACATCTACAGCGACAAGCAGAAGGACACCGCCTTCTACGAGCCGTACACCAACAGCGTCATCCACTTCCGCCAGAACCGCTACTTCCTGGTGGGCGGCACCGCCGACAAATCGGACCAGCGGTTCGAGGGGCGGCGGGGCGGGCGCTACGCGTCCATCCTGCCCAGCATGCACGAACTGAAGAGCGGCGGCATTTCGTCGTTCACGACGGGGAAATCGGAGTACCGGGGGCTGGAAGGCACGTGGCGCGACGCCGAAGACGGCGTGCTTTCGCGCAACCCCATCGAGCAGGGATCCGTGGATTCCACCATCAGCATCGACGCCGTCGTCGACGCGAACGGCGAGACGGAAGTCGTGCTCTGGATGTGCATCGGCAAGACGCTGAACGACGTGCTGTCGCTGCAGCAGACCGTGCTCACCGAGACGCCGGAGCGGCTGCATCGCAACTGCCACAACTACTGGAAAAGCTGGGCCAACAAGAGCGTGCGCCGAAGCTTCAGCACGCTGAGCGCGGCGCTGGTCGACCTCTACAAGCGCAGCCTCCTCGTCATCCGCACGCACGTCGACAGCCACGGCGGCATCATCGCCGCGGC
>CAZTYD010000114.1:0-4085 GCA_964618035.1 uncultured Candidatus Peribacteria bacterium | reverse complement strand
CTGCGCCACCTGTTCGTGAAGCCGCCCAAGCATTACCAGGTCGTGAAGTACAGCGAGGCGTACACCGAATGGCTCAAGACGCGCGAGAGCGTATCGGAAGCACGCGCGAGAGAGAAGGAAGAGAAGGTGAAGGAGCGGGTGGCCAAGAAGGCCCAGCGCCAGGCCATGGATCAGAAGAAGAAAACCGACGAGGCCAAGCCGGCACTGCAGGAGGGCCAGCTGACGGAGAAACTGGAGAAACTCATTTCCGACGACATTGACCTCTAACCCATGGCCCAGAAGCAGCAACAGCAGCGGCGCAGCGACCCACGCGCGAAGAAGTGCCCCTTCTGCGAGAAGAACGCGCTGTACATCGACTACAAGGACTACCCCTCGCTCAAGCCGTACACCGATTACTTCGGCAACGTGCGCGCGCGGTACTACACCGGCGTGTGCCTCAAGCACCAGAAGATGCTGCGTCTCGCCATCGAGCGCGCGCGGTTCATGGCGATGCTGGCGTACAGGAAGTAACCACCTTCGACGGCCGCTGCGTAGGCGCATCGTCACGCGTTGTGCGTTTGCGAGCCCACTGCGAATCGCTGCAGCAGCAGCGGCCGCGACGCATTGGTTTCCAATCCCCGCACGAGCTCCAGAAGACGCTCGACGTGGGCGGTTGGTGCCGTTGCCAGCGACCGCTGCAGCGTGAGCGACAGGTGCAGCAGGAGCTTCTCGCCGTCTTCACCGCGCTTCTCGAGCGGCGCGAGGATACGCAGGCGCTCGCCGAGCGTCTTGGCCCGCCAGAACGCGACGGCCTGGGCGTGCAACGTGCGTTCTTTGCGCAGCAGATCCGGATCGTCGATCAGCGTGCGCGCCACGCCCGGCGCCCCCTGCGCGACGGCGCGGATGAACGACGCGTCGTCGTCGGGAATGCCCGCGAGCATCGGCTCGAGTTCCCGGGCCGGCAGTCGCGCGAATCCCACGACGCGAGAGCGCGACACCAAGGTCGGCAGCAGCGACGCCGACGACTGCGTCGTGAGCAAGAACACGACGCCGGCCGGCGGCTCCTCCACGATCTTCAGCAGCGCGTTCACCGCCTCATCCTGCATGCGCTCGACGGAGCGGATGAGGCAGCAGCGGAACGTGCCCGTGCCGGTTTCCTGCAGCCGCTCCTGCAGCGCGCGCACGTCGTCGATCGAGATCGTGTCGGTCTTGGCCTTCGACTTCGCCCGATGGTTCTGCGGCACGTTGGAGTACCGCGACAGCACCGCCCAATCGTCCATCGTGTCCTCCATCCAGAGCTTATCGAGCACCAGAAGATCCGGATGGATGAGCTTCCGCGCTTCTTCCGCAACCCGCTCTTTCGGCATCGTCGCCCCGACCGTCAGCAGCTGCTCCGCAAACCACTTCGCCACCGTGAACTTCCCCACGTGCGGCGGCCCCGCGAACAAATATGCATGGGCGACGTTCCCACGCTTCAAATCTTCCATGAGCGCGTCCCGCTGGCGAATGTGGCCGAGGATGGAAGTGGTGGGCATGAGGGGATGATAGAGGACGACGAGGGAAACGAGGAATCCCAGGAATCCGACGAGTAGTCCTCGGAGTCTTTTAACACACACAATAAACACACATGGGAGGTACCCACCACCACGGTGGGAGACCATGAGCTCAATAAACAGAAAAAGTCTCACGTGGTCACTTGGTGGTGGGTGCGTTTCTCTTTGGTTCTTTCTCTTGTCGGGGCAGACAAGAGAAAGAACACCTGTGCCTTTGGAGATGTTTGAGCAGGATTGTGTAGGAGATACCAGTCATCAGGCAGATGGCGGGATTATGGTATGGGTGACCGAATTTGATGAGTCTGGAAGGAAAGAGAGATCGCCGACCGCAGGTTGTAAACCTGCTCCCACATCAAAAAAAGCATGATGAATACATATCGACATCCGCGGGCCGAAGGCCCGCTCTGCGGGGGGGGGAAGACGCCATCAAATCATTCGTCTTTCCCGTGGCACTTCTTGTACTTCTTGCCGGAACCGCACGGACACGGATCATTCCGTCCCACTTTGGGCAGCACCGCGGGTTTCGCAACCGGACGCCCCGCGGCCACGGGCACCTTCTGCTGCGAAGCGAACCCCAGCAGCGCCGCCGCTTCCTGCATACTCGATTGGTCGCTGATCGCCGATCGCTGATCGCTGATCGCTCCTATCGGCACCACGCCCGTGCTCTCCAGCTCGCCCTCTATTTGCTCGCGGTTCGTCCGGAGCGACGCGGCCTCCTCGACATCTTCCTCCGTCATCTGCACCACGAAGCGCGGCGTGAAATCGGCCACGTTGGCATTGAGCAGCGTGCGCACGATGGTGGCGTTGATGGTGCTGATGAGCTGGTGGAACCGGCGGAATCCTTGGTCCTGGTACTCGATGAGGGGATCGCGCTGCGCGTAGCCGGCAAAGGCGACCTGCTCGCGCAGATGGCTCATGTCGTCGATGTGGTCCATCCAGTGCGCGTCGATGCTGCGCAACGTCACCACCTGCTCGGCGCGGTTCACCGTCGCGGCGTCCTCGGCGTCGCACTTCTTCTCGTAGTACTCGGCGAACGCCTGGGCCACGTGCTCCGTCAGCGCCTCCTTGTCCTGGAACGTCTTGAGGTTCTCCATCGTCAGCTCCATCGCCACCGGCGCACACACGGCCGCGATCGCCTCGTGCAGCTTCTCCCACTCCCAGTCGTCGGGATCCGTCGCCTGGCTGTAGCTGCCCACCAGCGATTCCGCCTCCTTGCGCATGCCCGCGACGATTTCCTCATGCAACGGCCCACGCAAATTTTCATCGCTTGCCGCTGATCGCTGATCGCTGATCGCTTTCTCAGATTCCGCTATTTTCTCCAAAATTTTCTGACGCCTCTTGTAAATGATGTCTCTGTGTTTGTTCATCACGTCGTCGTACTGCAGCACGTGGCGGCGGGTGTCGAAGTTGCGACCTTCCACCTTCTTCTGTGCGCTCTCGATGCTGCGCGACACCATGCCGTTCTCCAGCGGCACGTCGTCCGGCACTTTCAGCCGCTCCATCATCGCCTTGAGGCGGTCGCCGCCGAAGAGACGCATGAGGTCGTCTTCCATCGAGACGAAGAACTGGCTCTCGCCAGGGTCGCCCTGGCGGCCGGAACGGCCGCGCAGCTGGTTGTCGATGCGCCGCGCCTCGTGGCGCTCCGTGCCCAAAATGGCGAGCCCGCCGAGCTCGGCAACGCCCTCGCCCAATTTAATGTCGGTGCCGCGGCCCGCCATGTTCGTCGCGATGGTGATGGTGCTCCTCTGGCCCGCATTGGCCACGATGTCGGCTTCCTTCTCGTGCTGCTTGGCGTTGAGCACCTCGTGCGGAATCCGCATGTCTTGCAGCAGCATGCTCATCACCTCGGATTTCTCGATGGACGTGGTGCCGATGAGTACCGGCTGGCCCTTGGCGTGCTTCTCGGCCGCGATCTTGGCGACGGCCTTGAACTTCGCGCTCACCGTGCGGTAGATCGCGTCGGGTTTGTCGGCGCGGATCATCGGCCGGTGCGTGGGAATGACGATGGTGCGCAATTTGTAGATCGACTCGAATTCCTCCTCCTCCGTCTTCGCCGTGCCCGTCATGCCGGCGAGCTTCTTGTAGAGGCGGAAGTAGTTCTGGAACGTGATGGTGGCGAGCGTGCGCGATTCGCGCTGACATCGAGCTTGTAGATGGCGTGCGCCCGCAGCGCCTGCTCGATGTGGTGCACCTCCTCGAATCCCTTTTCCGTGTAGATGTTCTCGAGCCCGAGCAGGCTCTCCATCTTGCGAATGCCCTCCTCGGTGAGCACGGCCGTACGCTGCTTCTCGTCTTTGGTGTAGTGCGTGTTCTCCTCCAGCTGCGACACGAGCATCGCGTACTGCTGGTACTTCACGGTCGATTCCTCCGCCGGCTGGCTGATGATGAGCGGCGTGCGCGCCTCGTCGACGAGGATGGAGTCGACTTCGTCGACGATGGCGTAGTGGAGCCCGCGCTGCACCTGCCGCGCCACGAAGCCCGCCATGTTGTCGCGCAGGTAGTCAAAGCCGAACTCGCTGTTGGTGCCGTACGTGATGTCGGCCGCGTAGGCCG
>CAZTYD010000113.1:0-4099 GCA_964618035.1 uncultured Candidatus Peribacteria bacterium | reverse complement strand
GAAGCACTCCGTCGCGCGGCTCATCGGCTCGCCGCCGGGGTACGTGGGGTACGAGGAAGGCGGCCAGCTGACGGAGGCGGTGCGCCGCCATCCGTACTCGGTGATCCTCTTCGACGAGATCGAGAAGGCGCACCCGGAGGTGTTCAACACGCTCCTGCAGGTGCTGGACGACGGGCGGCTGACGGATGCTAAAGGCCGCACGGTCGATTTCAAGAATACCGTCATCATCATGACCTCGAACATCGGCAGCCGCGAGATCATCGAGTACAGCGGCCAGAGCATTCTGCAGAATAAATCGGTGCACGATCTGCTACGCGCGACCTTCCGTCCGGAGTTCCTCAACCGCGTCGACGACATCATCATCTTCCAGCCGCTGACCCAAGAGCAGATCGCCCAGATCGTCCGGCTGCAGATGCAGGACGTGGCCGAACGGCTGCGGAAGAAGGGCATCGGCATCGATCTGACCGACGAAGCGGCGGGGTACCTGGCGCGCGCGGGCTTCGACGAAGCCTACGGCGCGCGGCCGCTCAAGCGGCTCATCCAGAACCAGATTCTCGACGAGCTCTCGCTGCAGATCATCGAAGGGAAGGTGGGCGAGGGTGACACGGTGGTGATTGATGCGAAGGACGGGGGCATTACTATCCAAAAGAAAGGCTCGCGGAAGACGAAAAAATCGACTTGAGCCTCGAGTGCTTGCGCCGCATCGGCGTCGCTGTTACGGTGGCGCCGATGAATACCGCGTACGTCCTCAACTGCTCGCCCTGCTCCTCGTGCTCCCACGTGAGGGAGTTGAGGTAGTCGTGTAAGCAGTAGAGACGCCTCATTCATCCCTCACCTGCTGAGGGTATTTTTTTATTTATTTTCACTCAATCTCCCATGTACACCGAACAATTTCCCAATCGCTTCACGCATGAAAATGATGGATGGAGCAATACCGTCATCGAAAGCCGCGATGGCGGAGAGCATTTTTTGAATGGCGAGCGCAGACGAGAAGTCACTCCCGAGGAACTGGACAGATGGGCGGCAACGCACAAGGCAAATATCGATTACCTCGCGAAGCAGCTCCCTGCGCGCGCAGCAGCGATACTCAAGCAAGGCGGCGAACATCACATTCAATCGACAATCGAACGATATGAAGAACGCACGGCTCTGGCGCTCAATGACATGGATAAAACCACGCTCCAGGAACTCGTTGGCACGACGTATTGATTACGAGGTGTATACTGATCCTCACTTCCCCTCCCCCCCTTCATGAAACGCCTCATCGCCATCGCCGGTGTCCTGCTCTTCGCCGCCACCCCGGCCCTTGCGGCCACGCTCGCCAGCGGCGACACGCTCAGCATCCGAAACCCGATCAACGACGACTACTACGTGGCCGGCGGCACGGTGACGGTCGACGGCACGGTCGACGGCGACCTGCTCGCCGCCGGCGGCACCATCAACGTCAACGGCGACGTGAGGCAGGACGCGATGGTCGCGGGCGGCACCGTGAACGTGGACGGGCGCGTGGGCGACGATCTCCGCGTGGCGGGCGGCACCGTGACGGTGACGAGCAATGTAGCCGACGACATCGTCATCGCCGGCGGCAACGTCAAGCTCGCAGAGGGAGCAACGGCCTCCGGCGACATGCTGGTGATGGGCGGCGAGGTGCAGATTCTGGGGCGCGTGCGCGGCAACCTGACGGTGCGCGGCGGATCGGTGACGCTCCACGGAGCGGTCGGCGGCAACCTGGACATGGACGGCGGCACGCTCGTCATGGACGGCACGGTGGCGGGAACCTCCCGCATCGTGGTTGACAAGCTGGATATGAGTTCCACCGCCAAATTTGGCAAGGATGTCACGTACTGGACGAAGGACGGACAAGTGAGCTTCGCGAGCGGCACCGTCGCAGGCTCCGCGGCGTACGATCCGACGCTGCGCAGCGCGCGACCGGAAGAGCGCGCACCCGCCGCCGCCGCCGTGGCGCTCGCGGGCATCTTCAGCGTGTACGGCATCCTCTCGGCCGCGCTGCTCATTCTCCTGCTCCTCTTCGTCACGCGTACTTTCTTCCCCGATGCAGCCGCGCAGTTGCGACGGGAACCATGGTGGGATCTGTTCTACGGATTCGTCTACCTGGTACTGACGCCGTTCGTGTCGGTGCTCCTGATGATCACGGTCTTCGGCTTGCCGCTCGGCCTCTTCGTCCTTGTCACCTACGTCTTCAGCTTCGCCTTCATCGGGCCGGTGAGCGCGCTGCTGCTCGCGAACCTGGCCAAACAGTACTACAAGCAAGATTGGGGCAGAGGCATGCTCTTCCTGGTGGCCATCGGGTTCTACATCGTGCTGAAATTCCTCAATTTGATTCCCGTCATCGGCTGGCTCGCCAAGCTCGTGCTGTACGCGATGATCTTCGGCGCGTTGTGCGTGACGAAATTGAAGAAGGCGCGGGAAATTCTGTGATGTTGATGTTTGGGCCGCGTAGAGACGCCCCGCCCGTGGTGAGCCTGTCGAACCAGGGCGTCTCTACAGCGCCCGTAACAATCGCCGATTGATTTCCACGTGCTGCAGCAACGATTCGATCGACACCCATTCGTCGGCGCTGTGGAGGCCGTCGCCACGCGGACCGTAGATGAACGCCGGCACGCCGTGCGCATCGAAGTAGCGGGCATCGGAGGCACCATGCTCGCGGCCCAGCTCGACCCCATGTCCCAACACCTCTTCCGCGATGCGCTTCACCGTCTGCACCATGGGATGCATGGGGTCGGTGCACAGCGGATCCGCCGCGCGCACGGCGTGAGCCTCGCATCCGTCGGGCAGCGCCTGCCGCACTCTCTCGAGCGCTTCGAGCGACGTGGCGCAGACGGACTTCGGGAAACGAATGTCCAGCGTGGCAGTCGCCGTGTCGGGAACCTGGTTGGGAGCCGCGCTCCCCTGGAGCCGCGTCGGCGTCACCGTCATGCGCCACTCGTCGCCGGCACCGGGAGGGAATTCCTCCGTGAGGATTTCGATGGCTCTCGCCAGGAGAGGGATGGGATTCTCGCAGTCCCACGGCACCGATCCGTGGCCGCCACGACCGCGTGCAGTCAGGTCCGCCCACACCACGCCCTTGTGTTCGGTAATGATGAACGGCTGGCTGCCGGAATCCGGCGTGTAGCCAACCGGGATATCGTTTAGCAGCGCTTGTCGAAACAAGGTGGGAATCGTCTCGCCGCCCACCTCTTCGTCGCTCGAGAGCAGAATGCTGAGCGGCGGCGTGATGCCGTGTTCCGCCACGAACGAGCGGTAGGCCATCAGGAGGGCGAGCGCGGCACCTTTCATGTCCTTGGCTCCGCGACCGTAGGCCCGGTCGCCATCGACACGCAGCGCGAATTGCGAGTCGCCGCCCGGTACTACGTCAACATGTGCGAACCACATCATCGACGGAGTCGGATGAGCGAGCAGAAGATACGGCGCACCGCTCACCTCGCCACGGTGGATCGGAAGCCGACTATCCGAGAAATAAAATTCCTGAATCCAATCGAGGCACGCGCGCTTCGCGTCGGCGTCGTTGCCGACTGTCTTGAACGCGATGAACTTTTCGAGAGTACGGAGGAGCTCTGTGCGCATGGGTGCAGTGTAAACACGGGTGGCATGACGAGGAACCAAAATATGAATAGAGTTTTTTTGGCTTAAATAAGACAAAAAAATGACGCCATCATTCTCGCGAATGATGGCGTCATCGACGGAAGAAGCGACTTATTTCCTGCGCTTCGTCGTCTTCTTCTTGGCGACGGTCTTCTTCGCCTTCTTGGCGACGGTCTTGCGCTTCGGCGCAGCCTTCTTCTTCTTAACGGCCATGATGAAGTGGGGAAATAAAAATAAACTTCCCGAAGTGTAGGAAGCCGGAATGTAAATTGAAAGTGTTTCGTGCAGCATGAAATAGAAATTGTGATGATGTTATCGATCGTAGATTTTTTTCGCCGCGAAAAATTTTTTGCGACACACTTTGCGAGAGTTGGGAATGTGGAGCGGGAAGGAGCAAGGCGTGAGGCTTGAGTCTTGGAGAGCGATGAGCGGATAGCGATTAGCGACTAGAAAACAACTAACAACAAACAACCCACATGGGCGGAACCCGCCACCA
>CAZTYD010000112.1:0-4121 GCA_964618035.1 uncultured Candidatus Peribacteria bacterium | reverse complement strand
GTCGGCCAGCGAAGGCATGATCCTCGCCTTCCACGTGAACGCGTCGGGCGAGGTGCTGCGCACGGCCGAGCGCGAAGGGGTCGAGGTGCGCCAGTACACGGTGCTCTACGAACTGCTGAACGAGGTCGATGCGTTGCTCAAGGGCCTCGTGGAACCGGTGGAGGAGGAGCGGATCTTAGGCCACCTGGAGGTGCGCGGCGTCTTCCTCACCAAGCGCAGCGAGCAGATCGTGGGCGGCAAGGTGACCGACGGCGTCCTCAAGCGTGTGGCGTTCCGTCTGCAGCGCGACGGGCAGGAGGTGGGCACCGGCCGCATCCTCTCGCTCAAGCACGTCGATAAAGACATTAAGGAGGCGAAGGAAGGCAGCGAATGCGGCATGCGCATCGAGACGAGCACCCCCGTCCAGGAGGGCGACGTGATCGAAGCGTACCACCGGGAATTGCGACGGAAGGGAGAGGCGTGAGGGGGTAGCGGGATAGTTCGATAGAAAGACTGCAAGACTGCAAGACTTCAAGATTGCAAAGAAAGCTCAAGGGCAGAACTCTTGGGATTTGATTTGAATTCTTGCAGTCTTGCAATCTTGGGTTCTTCGTCTTCTATGCCATCCTCCTGGCGTCCCTCGCCATTCCATCCATCACCGCCGGCATGATCCGCGCCGGTCCGCCGGCCACGATGGTGCCGTCGATGAACTCCATCGCCTCGCGGCTCTTGCCTTTCGTCGTCGCCTGCAGCGTGCGGAGCGCATCGCGCGTGAGCAGCGCATCCATCGTCGCATCGGCGGGGTCGATGCCGAAGAACCGCTTCAGTTCCTCTTTGGAGGCGCTGCGGTCCAGCAGGCTCGCCAATCGGTCATTCTGTCGCCACGCCTTCCGCGCCATCGCGGCCACCCGATCCGGGTGGGCGGCGAGCGCGGGGGAGTTGAGAACGAGAGTATTGAAATCGCTCTTCAGTTCCACCGCCTGCCGCACTTCCTCCTGCAGCTGGTCGAGATTCGATGTGCCGAACTTGAAGCCGTTGACGCAGAGGTACGTGAGGACGCTGTAAAATGCGGGGTTGAACCAGCTCGCATTCTGATTGCTCGGCAGCAGGTTGAGCCCGGCGGTGAGCGCGGCCGCCCCGCCGAAGAGCACCGCGCCGGCGAAGCCGAGCGTCGATTTGAGGTCGGCGACGTTCTTGCTGGTGTTGGAGCGCGGCGTGGCGGGGCGCATGTCGGGGATCGCCGCGAGGCCGATGGCGTCGTAGATGGAGCGGATGTACTGGTCAAAGGAAGAGAGAACGGATGTGGTCGATGCATCCATGCCTGCCTGCTGTCCAAGCTGTTGCAGGGAGGCCCGTACTTCCTCGCCCTTGACGAGGGGGCGCAGGAGGCTGTTGAAGCCGAATTCCTTCTCGTGGCCGGGCCGGGCATCGCGCAGCGCGTCACGCAGTTCGTCCACTACCTCGCGGATGGAGGGGAGGAGCGCGGGCAGCGGCCCTGTCGCACCGTGGCGCTCACGGTAGGCGACGATCGCGGCGGTCAGCGCTTCGCGTGCGGCGTCGATCTGCGGGGCTCGCGCAGCCAGTTGGTCGATGGCGATCTTGGCGCGCGTCTCCATGCCGGCCCGGTGGAGGGCCATGAGGAGCCCGGGGTGGCTTCTGGCGAGGTTCTGCGCCGAGGCGAGGGTGGTCCGCGCGGCGATGGCGGGGAGAATGGCGTTGTCACGCTCCCGCTGCGCCTCGAGCCGTTCGGGGCTGAGGAAGGGGACGGTGGTGCGGATGTCGAGGTTGGTCATGGTTTTTTGTATCAGGGCGTGGAAGGCGCTGGAGTCGGCGGATTCAGTAGTCGTTCCAGTTTGGCCAGTTGTTCGTCCGTGAGGCCGCGCTGCTTGCCGTAGCCCTTCAGAATGTCTTTGTCGCTCATGCCGTTGAGATCCGGCAGTGTGCCCTTCAGACGGTCAACCAACTCTCTGGCTTGTGTCCGGTGCGCGTCCGTTGGCGTATCGAGGTTATTCTTCACGCTGTCGAACCGTGTATTGATCTCGACGTTGTTCTGTATGCGGGTGTAATTCCTCGCAATGGCGGCTCGCGCATGTTCTGCCGTATCGGATGAACCAGGTCTCGTTGGATCCAGATGAAGATCCCTAAGGTTCCCTGTTGCCGATAGCTGCCTTTCCAGGTTCCGCGGATCGTACTGCTTCATCAATTGCAGGGGCGAGGCATTGACGCCGCCCACGGGCAGTATCGGCGCGGCCAGCGGCGCCTTGGCGGCGAACTTGCCGAGCGATTCGCCGATGCCCCTGATCTGCTCGGTCATGCCACCGATGAATTTGTTCTGGTTGAGGATCTGGAACACACCCGTCCAGAGGATGCCGAGCGCCAGCATCATCCAGAGAAGCTGCCAGAAGGTGCTGATGTCGCTGAACACGGGCAGGATGGCGTTGGCACTCGTCGCCAGCTTCGTCGGCGGCGGGATGAAATTGCCGGCATTGAGCAGCACGAAGCCGATGGCGAAGGGGATGCCCACCATGGCAGGGAGGAATGCCGCGCTCAAAAATCCCTTCCACAACTTCTCGGTGGGGCTGAACTCGCCGAATTTGTTGCCCACCACGAATTCCAGGAACACGAACGGCATGAACGCCATCGTGAGCCAGAGGATGGGGATGCGGATGAAGAAACCCACCAGCAGCGCGAGCATGGGGAAGAACAGCGCAACGTGCAGGATGAGTACCATCATCATCTTGATGATGAAGGTGAGGATGGCGACGAATTTCTCGTCGCCGGCAGCCGCCGCGCCAGGCCCGGGGTCCGCCAGCCGCACCAGCGAACGCAGACGCGCGTGGTTGATGATGAGGCCGTTGAGAATCTTGCTGTTGGGGCTGGCACTGAGATTGGGATCGAGCATCGACATCGACTGGTAGCACACGAAGCCGTCGAGCGGGCAGTACCAGCCGTTCACGCCGCTGTGGACGCCGGCCCGCTTGATTTGGTCGAGGAACAGCACGTTCGTCACCACCTCGCATGGCACAAGGTCGCCGGGCTTATTCGAGCCGATCCTCTGCACCTGGCAGTCGCCCCCGCCGGGGATGAGGTTGGGGATCTGGTACACCGTGTACGCCGCCACCTGCGAGAAATCGAAGATCACCTGCGGCACGAACCACGAGAAGTTCACGAAGACGACGGCCATCACGAATTTCGAGGCGTACTGCTTCACGATCTCGCCCTTGGCCTGCACGATGGTGATGATGGTGCCGACGACGAGCAGGATGGCGAAGAAGAGGTTCACCAGATCGCGCGAGAGCGTCCAGATCTCGTGCATCATGAGCAGGATGCCGCTCTGGCCGGCATCGTTTATGCCGAAGATGGTGGCGGGATCCATCACTATGTCGAGCAGCTTGAAGAGAACCCACATCCCAATGTCCATGACGGTGATGGCGAAGCTCATGATGCTGGCGATGATGCCCAGAATATCGTCGCTGATGACCGGGCCGGCCGCGGCGGCATGGTGGATCCACACACTCGCGTCGTACGTCGGCGCGAAATTCACTGCCCACAGGAAGGCGAGTGCCCCCAGACCGGTGAGGAGTTTGTGTTTGGACATTCGGATAATAATACCATAAATACGGGTTTTTCTCAATGAATTGTCCGTGGTGATATTCGTGCAGCAGGGCCAATCTCATAAGTTATATCACACAACATATTGCCAAAATATGTGAGTATAATTTGTATTCTCTTTCTTCAGATATTTTGAGGATTGTCATGCGATAATGGCTTTGGCTAGATTAATACTCAGAACACAATGTGTGTGCTCAGCTTTGTATAATTTTCTTGCACTCCCGTTGCCGCTATGAGTAATGTTTGTGTGCATGTCGTCCGCGGTCCTCAAAGCACTGGTCAGCTCGCAAACGCGCGTGAAATTGCTGTCCACGTTCCTCCTCCATCCCGAGCAGGAGTACTTCATCCGTGAGCTGACACGACTGTTGGGGGAGCAGATCAATTCCATCCGCCGCGAGCTCGAGAATTACGCCTTGGAGCACGACCACTTCGTGCTGATCACCGACTCCTCGGGCAAGCTCGACCGCGAACGCGCCCTCGTCGAGCACCTGGCGGGCCTCAAAGTCGCGGGCCTCGTTCTAGCGCCATCG
>CAZTYD010000111.1:3741-4123 GCA_964618035.1 uncultured Candidatus Peribacteria bacterium | reverse complement strand
ATGGCCAGAATATTGTGAGATTTCGCTTCTTCTCCACGATCTGCCTGTTCGTCTGCACCATTTTCCTCTTCACTCTCTTCGCTGCGACTTCTCTTCTGTTTGAGCGATTCGCTCAATGTCTCAGATTCTGGCATAACAAAATGTGAAATGAATTGAACTACCTTGACGAGAAGCAGGACCATCCCTTACTCAACCAATGAGATTTCTCAATAGTTCAAACAAGCGGTTTGCATTCCCCCTCGTCTTCACGAGTCGATACCTTGCCAACGCCAGGCCCGCGGCGAGGCCCAGCACCGCAACCGCCAGTAGATCCCAAGCCACCCTCTTGCCAGAGCGATCACCTTCCCACTCCTTTAGCGGCGGTACTCTCGGAAGGGCTGAC
>CAZTYD010000111.1:473-3731 GCA_964618035.1 uncultured Candidatus Peribacteria bacterium | reverse complement strand
CCAGTTCAAATCTCAAAGCATTCGGCAGTTCCATCCATCTCCCGCTTACATCCCGCACCCTCAACGAAATATCATGGCTCCCGGAACCTATTCGCTGGTTCAGATAGTATGCAAACGATCCATCCTCCTTTATTGGCACCCGCACAGCCTTGCCTGAGTCGAGTATCAGTTCGAGCGCGGACACCGGTGCTGTTTTTCCCGTTACTTTCAACCCCTTCGTTTTCAGAACAGCCCACTTCATCGCCATTTTTTTCAGTATAAATTTTTTATACAAATCTGAGCGATCAGTTTTGTACTTTTCTTTTGCATTGGGGTTCATTCCATTCTCTATTTCGAATGAATCGATCCACCCATCGCCATCCGAATCGGCTGCGTGGGGATTCGTCCTGTACAGCAGCAATTCCTGGTCATCGGTCAGCAGATCGTGATCCGCATCGGGAAGACCCTTCCCTGTCACCAGAGGCTGGCAGCTATTCCGGGCTCCCGGCGTCGGTGCGACACCCGTACATTCCACAGTGACGCCGTTGCGGGTACTTCGTTGGACCGCCATTCCCTTCGAAATTTTTGTATACTTTATATGATCGACTTTATTATGTAATGGATCTAATAAAGTCAAAACATCACCATCATTATTGAGTGAAATTGATAGATCACTGGCCCTCAAGATCCGCCGGCCATGAGCAGGGATACTCCACGTGGCCGGCATCGTCTTGGGTTTCTTCTTGGTCGCGTCGGCTAC
This sequence comes from uncultured Candidatus Peribacteria bacterium, assembly GCA_964618035.1. Lineage (GTDB taxonomy): Bacteria > Patescibacteriota > Gracilibacteria > Peribacterales > Peribacteraceae > JAQBQQ01. The sequence goes on along the minus strand of CAZTYD010000111.1, from coordinate 2,992 downwards.
TGCCCACCCGCCAAGATTGACCTGGTGATTGGAGAGATTCTCCAATTCAATCCACTCCTCATTCAAGTGGCGGTAGCTGCCGAATGTCAGCGGCGAGGGGTACACTTCGCTGAAGGCGAGTAGATGATCGTACCTCTGTCGCTCCTGCACGAAGAAGCGAGAGACCGTCGCCGAGTGAAACGCAACGGCGCCCGTGCCACTTGGCACGCTCGCGATGGCGTACGCACGCAAGGCTGTCTGGCCAGCAATAGCCACAGCGCCGCTGTACGTTCGATACTCGCCTCCATTGAGAGAGACGTACACCTGTGCGGGGACATTCGTGGCGATGCGCACGCCGCTGCCGCTGTGGAGCACCGATTCTTTTGGGGCGACCGTGAGGCGCAGACCGTCTCTCCGAAGCATCGAAAGCACTTTCGCGTTGTTTCGGCGGGCATCAATTGCGCGTGCCTGTTCGTCATTCGCCCACACGCCGGATTTGGACGACCGTGCGAATGACTCAAACGGCTCGAACTGCGCCCGGTACTCCGCAGGGCAATCGTCCGAGAGTATGCCGTAGCCTCGACGCAGGAGAGAGGCGGTAAGGGAGTCTCGTGCCGGCGTCTGCAGATCTTCAAACGACGCCTGCTGAACTGTTGAATATTTTTGTAGTTCAAATTTTTTGCCTTTCAGAAGGGTAATTACATTTTCATAGTACTCACTCTCTACATCGATGCACGCTACGTTGCGCCTCTTGATCGTACCGTCCTCCGTGAGGAGCGTCATGTCGAGGGAAGGTCGAACAGTCATAACAGTAACGGATTCCTGTTCGGTCGGCTTCCATGCGTACTCAGCATTGACCCCTGCATTCTGCCAGTGCAGCGTGCTCACGAGCCGCTGCACATGATCCACCAGCTGGAGAGTGTCGGTCTTCTTGAGGTCCAAGCCCGTCTCTTCGCCCTTCAAGATGATCCGTTCGTGCGGGGAGATGAACCGGTAGTCGAACGCAAAGGGCTTCTGCTTGGCGCGCGACGACTGGATCGACCAGCCGCTGAGGATGACGACGTTATCGGTCCGGTTGGTGATGCCGATCCACTGGCTCGCCTGCCTGCCGTTCGCGGGGCGCGGCAGAGCGGATAGCTCCACTGCATTGCTCCCGTAGGGCACATCGGAATCGACGAAGCGGTTCGCGTCGCCAGGCGGGGGGGAGGGCGGCCAGACGAACACGCCGTCGCTACGCCGCGCGAAGGATCGTTGCGACGGCGCATGATCGTACGCGATTTCCTGCGCTACCCGCTTGTTGCGCGTGTCGCCGGTGGTGGGAATCTCCGAACCGGTGGCCGTCGCCAGGAGGCGGATGCGGTCGGCATCGTTGTCGAGCGTGATGCCCGACGTTCGACGCCGGATGAGCAGGGTGCCATGCGCCTCGATCCTCTGGCCGGCCAACGCGAAGGGCTTGCTGCCGCCTTCTTCGTCGTCGAGCCACCAGCCGCACAGATCCACGTCGTCGCCGGTCTCGTTGGCGAGCTCCACCCACTCGCCCTGCCGCTCATCGCCCTCGGGGTTGGGGAGGAACTCATTGATAGTCACGCCCGAGGCAGTCTGTCGCAGGCAGCGAGCGACCGTCGCTGCCGTCACCTTGCGGCTGCTCTGCGGGTCCACACGGACCTGGAGGGACTGTAACACTGTAGTACCACAGTAATTGGTCGCCTGAATGCTCACAGAATAGATGCCTTCTCGCGGGAACGCATGCGACGGAGGATTGCAGCTCTCGGCAGTCGATCCGTCGCCGAAGTCGATGTGACAGGTGCTCCCTGCCAGCGTCCCGTTCCCGCCGGTCACCATCAGATTCACACTCGTCTTACCCGTCGCCTCCAGCTCTCCGCTCTGCACCACTACCTGCGGCGTCCAAGGAGGGAGAACGTTCGGCGCACCGGGCGTGGGCACACAGAAGGGCCCGGGCGCAGCGTCGCCGGGCAGGCGGCCGAAGGAAACTCCCTCGGGCAGCGCGGGGTACGTCAGTTCGTCAATGAGCGCCGTCCCCTGATACAAGCGCACGGTATCGCCCGCATTCCTCAGCCCGATCTTCGACTGGCTATGCGGAAACAGGCGGGCCGCCCCCGGCAGCAGCGCGCCCGAGAGCAGAAACACCGATGTCCCGACCGATAGACGATACTCATGCAAATCTGCGGGAGCATCGCTGGCGTTCACCACCTCGATCCACTCGTCGGCGTCGGAGCCGATGGGATCCGGCAGTACCTCGCTGATCCGCAGCCGCGCAGCGCCGGTGCCCGACCCTGCCGATGCCAGCACGGTGATCGTGACGCCCGAAGAGGTGTTGCCCAGATCGTCGCGGGATCGCAGCGACACTGCGTACGCGGCATTCCGCAGGGCGCCGCTCAGTGTGAAGGCCCTGCTCGACGCAGGCAGAGTGACAACCGAGCCGGATGCGCCCACCGGCTGGAGTGTGAGGATCTGCGCCGTGAGATCGAGCGACGTGCTCGGCTGCCAGAGCAATTGCAGCGATGTCCCCGTCGAGGAAG
>CAZTYD010000111.1:0-463 GCA_964618035.1 uncultured Candidatus Peribacteria bacterium | reverse complement strand
GTCGGCGACGACCCGCGGGGCCGGCCCGGTCCGCAACGCCTCGGTCAGCCTTGCGTGCTTCCGCGCCAGGTAGTCGCGCACCTTCTGGCGCTCGGCGTCACTCAGCACGCGGTCGAACAGCAGCACCTCGGCGATGTCCCCGTCGAGGAAGAGACCACCGCTCCGGCGAGATTCGTCGCCTCTGCGGGCGGCTGGGTATCTGCCGATGGACCGGCGCCGTTCGCATACCCCGGCGTACCGAAGAGACGCGCGCCATCGTCGAACCCCACAAATGTTCTCGCCGTGCGCCAATTCTCGTTGCTTGATCCACTTACACGCGGATCGATGCGCTCCATGCTGGCCTTGGCCCACGGCGCCGTCCCGTTCGATCCGGCGAAGGGCACGCCTACGCCATCGTCCACGACATCAATAATGGCGCCCGTTGCGGATCGAATCCGCAGGAGGAGCTTGGTGTTCGGGAGCG
>CAZTYD010000110.1:0-4164 GCA_964618035.1 uncultured Candidatus Peribacteria bacterium | reverse complement strand
GAGGGCAGGGGCTCGCTCGCCGGCAGCAGCAGTCCGCCGACGCCCAGGCTCGCGATGAGAGACGTGACGTTGACGCCCACGTTCGAGAGAATCAGCACGATGCCGACGGGCCACAGCGTGAGGTGCACGAGCAAGCCGATGAGCGTGTGCATCTGCAACGCCCGCTCCGCCTGCCACGACCGGATCCCCGCCCAGAACAGCACCGCCCACTGCACCAAGCGAATCGTCTCCGCCACCAGCGCCACGATGAGCAGCGCGACGAGCAGGCGGTTCGCCACCGGCGGCAGGCGCAGCATCTGCCCCGCGGCGAAGAGGCCGACCGCGAGGTACGTACTCGGCCGCACTCCGCCGATCAGATCGGCGAAGCCGTCGTCCCATTTGGCGTTCGTTCGCAGCGCCAGACGCTTGGCCCGCCCGGCGAGCACGTGGATGAGCACGCGCAGGACCAGACTGATGCCGATGAAGACGACCACCGCCATGCCGTAGTCGAGCACGCGGTTACCGCCGACGGCGATGCCGAGCCCAGGGTAGGTACGCAGAAGATCCATGGAAAGCAGGGATCTTGTGACGAGGAAGGCTCGAGAGACTTACGTGGCGGCCGGCAGGTGCTTCTCCCCCATGATCGGTTGCTCGGCTGGCTTTTTCGCTCGCGCGCGCTCCAGGTACAGCGCGCTGTTGATCAATCCCACCAGCGTGAAGGCCTGCGGGTAGTTGCCGACGAATTCGCCCGTGTGCGGATCGATCTCCTCCGCGTACAGCCCCACATGGTTCGCCTGTGCCAGCAGCGCGCGGAAGTTGCGCTCGGCATCGGCCGTGCGGCCGACGAGCGCCAGCGCATCGACGAGCCAGAAGCTGCAGAGGCCGAACGCGCCTTCGCGCCCCCGGTGCTCTTCGCTGCGGTACACCAGCGGGCCGACGGCCAGCTCGCGCTCGATGGCCTCGAGCGTGCCGATGGCGCGGGGGTGATCCGGCGGCAGGAATTCGAGGAGCGGAAACAACAGAGCCGTCGCGTCGAGCAGGGGTGATTCGTAGGATTGGACGAACGCGTTGCGCTCCTCGCTGAATCCCCTCTCCATCACCTCGGCGCGGACGGCGTCGCGCTCGTGCCTCCAGCGATCGAGATTCGCTTCCCAGCCATGCCGCTCCGCCAATTTGATGCCGCGATCCAACGCGACCCAGCACATCACCTTCGAGTAGGTGTAGTGCTCGAGCGGCCGGCGCAGCTCCCAGATGCCGCTGTCGGGAAGGCGCCAGATGTCGCAGACGTAGTGGACGATGTCGCGCAGCACGCCGCCCAGCGTCTGGTCCACGCCCGGCTGGAGGTACTCGGAGCGGTAGACGGCCTCCAGCACCTCGCCGTAAATGTCGTGCTGCGCCTGCACGGAGGCGGCGTTGCCCACGCGCACCGGCCGCGAATCGCGGTACCCGCGCAGGTGCGGCAGCTCCCGCTCGGCAGTGATGTCGACGTTGAAGAGGGGGTACAGGATTTTGAGATCGGCCGGCCGGCGGCCAGCGGTGACCAGCAGATCCTGCAGCCAGCCCAGAAACTCCCGCGCGTCGTGGTTGTGGCCCAGTGCGGACAGCGCCTGGATGGTGAACGACGTGTCGCGGATCCAGTTGAAACGGTAATCCCAGTTATCCGCCCCGCCCACCGCCTCGGGTAGCGAGGTGGTCGCGGCCGCCGCGATTCCCCGGCCACCAGCGAGAATGCGCAATGCGAGCGCGCTGCGAATCACCGGCGTGCGCCACCCGTCCAATACCAGATCGCTCCCCATCCGGCACTCCCCCACCCAGCGACTCCAGTACGCCTCGGTGGAGCGCAGGCTCGCGTCTGGCGAAGGAAACGCCGCGCGCTCCGTACGACCGTACGTCAGCAGGAAGGACCTCGACTCGCCGGTCTGCAGCGTGAATCTCGCCGATCGCGCATCGGACCACGGCGTATCGGCGTGGAGCGTCACCGTATCCCCTCCGCAGACGGCCACCAGCCGTCCCGGCTCCGCGAGCGTCCGCGTCTCGGCGGACGCGTACTGCAGTCGCGGATCGAAGTCGACAACCGCCTCGACCGTCCCGCTCAGGCACGCAACCGACCGGTACAGCGCCGGCAGGCGATGCTCCTCGCTGTCCTCGTCGCCCGACTCGCCCATGTGCATCCAATCCGTCACCAGGAGCACGCCCGTAGAGGTCGTGAACTCCGTTCTGAGCACGTTCGTCTCGCCGGCGTACGTTTGGCGCACCGTGGCTCCCGCATCGGCCGGCCGGATGCGGAACCTGCCGCCGACGTCGGGATCCAGGATGGCCGCGAACACGCTCGGCGAATCCAGCCGCGGCAGGCAGCACCAGTCGATCGACCCGTCGAGGCCCACGAGCGCGCACGATCCGAGATTGCCGATGAAGCCGTAGGAGGAGATGGGCGGGAACGACATGAGAGAAGTAAAGTAAGCAACCGAGGGGACCGAAGCAATCGATTAATGAAGAGTGAAGCACGAAGCACGAAATGCGAAAGAAGTTTCGTGTTTCGAATGTCGTGCTTCCAATGGTACCCCTTATTTCTTCATGACCTTCTCAATCTCATCGATCACCTCGTTCAGCGATACCTTCGCCTTCACGTAGCATTTGGTGGCGCCAAGCGCCTCCGCGCGCGTGAGACTCTCTTCCTGGCTCAGGTTGGTGAGCACGAACACCGGCACGTCTCTGTTCGCCGTCTTCGCCTTATCTTCAAACACCGCGTTGCGGTCGGGTCCGGGCAATTTGTGTTCGAGCTGCACCGGTTCTAAGGCGTGCCGGTGTAGCTTAGCGTCGAACGCCTGCCGCTGGAGCAGATCGATCGCCGCCTGGCCGTCGTAGCACACGAGGGTCTCGAACCCGTGCTTCTGGAAGTGCAGATCCATGGCTTTCGAGAGCATTTTCTCGTCCTCAACAATGAGGATCCGCCGCGGAATCGGGGTCTGTGACATCTCCCCCAGTATACCGGAATTCCGCTCCTCGCGGAAGCGATTCTCTGGTAGAATGGAGAGGAATACCAACAGACGTGGACTCTCAGTCTCCCCCTCCCCGGGATCCCTCGCGCTTCGAGCAGATCGTGGAGTCGTCCATCGACGCCATCTGCCTGCTGGAACCCAACGGCGTCATCTCGTACGTGAACCCTGCCTGGGAACACCTGACCGGCTACGCGGCGGCGGAATCGCACGGCAAGACCCTGCACTTCATCCGCAGCGATAAGACGGCGCGAAAGGCGCTCACGCTCGTCGACGACGCCATCGCGCACGGCCAGCCATTCCTTTCGGAGGAGATCATTCACCGCCGCAAGGACGGCCGAGAATACTACGCGTCGCTACAGGGGTACCCGCTCGCCGAAGAGCCGCTCACCGGCCGGATGGTCGTGGCACACCGCGACATCACGGAGCGGAAGATCGCCGAGATCTCGGAATCGGAGTTCGTGTCGCTGGTGTCCCACCAGCTGCGATCGCCGCTCACGTCCATCATCTGGAATCTCGAAATTCTGCGCGACGCCGATCTGAAGCGCCTGCCGCCGGATCAGCTCTCGACGCTCATCGGCACCACGCACCGCTCCAGCAAGCGCATGGCGGAGACGATCGACACGTTGCTACAGCTCTCGAATTTGGAAGTGGGCAAGACCCAGCCGAACTTCGCGTACGTGGAGCTGCCGACCTTGCTCGAAACCGTCCGCAGCGAGCAGCTGCCCGAGTACCTGAAGAAAGAGCAGACGGTGAATATCGATTGCCCGGCGAACTTGACGCTCTCCACCGATTCGGTGCTCCTGAAGGAAATTCTGACGAATCTGCTGAACAATTCCGTGAAGTACACGCCCCCCCGCGGCACCATGGTGCTCAGGGCCTTCCGCGCCGACGGCGCGGTGACGATCGAGGTGTCCGACACGGGCTACGGCATTCCGCAGCGACAGCAGGACAAGGTGTTCACCAAATTCTTCCGCGGCGACAACGTGCGCTACATCGAGAACACCGGCAACGGCCTCGGCCTGTACCTGGTGAAGAACTTGATCGAGCTCGTCCACGGACGCATCAGCTTCCGCTCAATCGAGAACGACGGCACGACCTTCACGCTCGTGCTGCCCGAGCGCCCGCCCAGCGACAGCGAGCGCGAGCTGCAGAGCTTTGTACGGGAACTGCAGCGTAGTGAGTAGTT
>CAZTYD010000109.1:0-4355 GCA_964618035.1 uncultured Candidatus Peribacteria bacterium | reverse complement strand
TCTACTACGTGTGCAACGATGGCACACCCGCAATGTCTGCTCCGAATTCCCCCTGATGGCCGTTAACTACGGTCCCAGGGGGATTTCATTGTGGAGTCTGTTTGTGGTTTTTGTGGGGCCGCCCCCTGGCCTCCTCTTGCGGGAGGGGGATGTATGTTGTTTGTTGTAGGTGCTGGGGGTGATGTGAAAAATATGTTGCGCACCTGTGTAAGCGTATTGCAGGCAATAGTAGCTACCGGTTTGTTCTGCTACTCTGCCTGCCATGCTCCACACACTGCGACGTGGCGTCACGCTCATCGAGCTTCTCATCTTCATCGTCATCTTCGGGTTCGTGGCGGGGTTGGTGGTGCCGTTCATGGTGTTCACGGGCGAGAACATGGTGAAGCAGCAGGGGCAGTTCGTGGTGCAGCGCAACGGCGACTACGTGCTGCAGGTCATCGGCCAGCAACTGAAAGACGGCGAGCGCGTGCTGGATCCTCCCGCCGGCGGGACGGGATCGGTGGTGGCGTTGCAGCGGAGCCAGGATCTGCTGAATCCCACCATCATCGGCGTACGCGACGGGCAGGTGGTGATCATCAATCACGACAGCGAGCGCATCATCAGCACACCCGACGTGGTGGTGAGCGACATGATTGTGCGCAACACCTCTGCCTCGGCCGACCGGCAGAGCGCGTCGCTGAGCTTCACGATCACGCAGCGCGTGTCGCTGGTGCAGGCCGAGAGCTACGTGCGCACGTTCGAGACCACCTTCACGCTCTTCCCCACCGACGAGCCGCAGGGCGGACTGTGCGGATGCGCCGCGCCGGCGTGCAGCGCTGACGGCGTGTACACCTGGCATCCATGCGATGGTGGATCGTGCGGGACGAACAATACGGCGATGACGTGCTCCAGATGAAGATTTCAAGATTGCAAGATTGCAATTGGGCTCTTGAAGTCTTGCAGTTTTTTTCCCATGAGCATCGAAGAACCGAACACCTGTACTGGTCAAGCGAAAGAAGCACTCGCGGCGCGGAAGAGTTGGTATACTCCACTGCCAGATCCCCTTTGGTTCTCTTTCCCTTTCTTCTTCCCTCTTTTCCTTATGAAGTCCCGCTCCCTCTCGCAGCGTTCGACGCAGGGGTTCACCCTCATCGAACTTCTGCTCGTGATCGGCATCATCGCGATCCTCGCCAGCATCGTGATCGTCGCCATCAACCCGACCAAGCAGCTGGGTGACGCGCGCAACGCGCAGCGCCGCTCGGATGTGAACACCATCCTGAACGCCGTGTACCAGTACGCCATCGACAACGGCGGCGCGCTGCCCGACAGCGCGAACATCCCGACGACCGCCGCCACGGCCAAGACCATCTGCGCCTCCGACGCGAACGCCGCTCAGTGCACCGCGATCGGCGGTGTGAACCTCCGTTCGCTCACGGGCACCTACATCGTCTCGGTGCCGCGTGATCCGTCGCTCACCTCCGCGAACACGAACACCGGTTCCCGCTACAGCATCTGGAAGGATTCGACCAACAACCGCATCACGATCACGGCCACCACGACCGATCGCGGCGTGCCTATCAGTGCTTCCCGCTAATCGAAGGAAGAACCAAGGATACGAAGAGCCCCTCCCCTGTGGAGGGGCTTTTCTTTTCGACGGAAGGCAGAAAGGAGAGGTCAGAAGGCGGCTTTCTCCTGCAAATACTTGCAGAAATACGCAAAATGAAGATGGCACGGCGGACCCCTGCTTTCTGATCGCTGGTCCCTCCCTCGTCTGGCTCCATTGGCTGTTTTCTGCTATAATTCTTGCAAAGACACACATGTCATCCCGTCCGTCCCGTTCGCGTGCCGCGCGCTCGTCGGAGGCTCAGAAATCGGGCTTCCCGGCGCCGCGGACATCGATCCGGCACCGCATCATCCGCGCCTCCATCCTCGTGGCGGCGCTCTCGATCGCCGTGCTCTCGCTGCTCTCGATTTTAGTGGTGCGCACATTGCTCACCGACCGCGTGCTCGCGCAGGTGTCGTCTGTCGCGTCGGCGCGGAAGGATATTCTGGAATCGACCGTCCAGCACGACCGCGAGCGCGTCGCGCTGATGCGCGACCGCAGCGAGGTGCGCCAGGCGTTCCAAGCGGGCAGCAGGGCGCCGCTCGCGGCGATGTTCGACGAACAGCGGTCGCAGAGCCTTCCCCTCCTGGGCATCACCCTCTTCGACGCCTCGCATCGCGCGGTCGCGAGCGTGGGAGTCGAGAGCGACCCGCCGCCGCCGGCAGAGGCGACGGCCTTCGTGCCGGCGATCGACAGCGTCGGCGCGTGGCGCGGGTACGACGTGTACACGCCGATCCGAGCGACGGCCACCACCCAGACCGGCACGCTGGCCGTGCACTACGATGCCGTGCCGCTCCTGGCGCACGTGTTCGGCAACGTCGACGCCGGCGAGAGCGCCGACATCGTCCTCGGTCGCAGCGTGAACGGGAGCATCGGCGTGCTGCACCACTATCTTGAGAAAGATAACCTGCACTCGTTCTCGCTCGGCGCGGCCGACGCGCAGTCGACCGAGGGCGTGCTGCTGGCGCGTGCCATCAACGGCGGCGAGGGCGCGCAGAAGATCGTGAACTCGGCCGGCGAGACGATCCTCGCCGCCTACCGCTTCCTGCCGACGGTCGGTTGGGGGATGGTCGTGGCGGTCGACCGCGAGAGCGCGCTCGGCGGCGTGCGCACGTTCGCGCTGCAACTGCTCATCATCAGCGTGCTGCTCATGGGGTGCGCCGCCATCATCGGGTACTTCCTGGCCACGTCGCTCACCGCGCCGCTCACGCGGCTGGCGGCGCGCCTGCACCTGCTGAAGCCCGGCCACTGGTCCTTCCGGCGCACCGTGCACACGGGCGACGAAGTCGAAGCGCTCGACCGCGTGATCGCCGATCTCAGCTCGCGGCTGAAGAAGACGTACGATCATCTGGAGGAATTAGTGGCGGAGCGCACGCAGGAACTGCAGAAGGCGTACGCGCTCGACCGGGCCATCCTCGACGGCATCGAATCCGGCGTGATCACCGTCGACACGCAGGGCGTGATCACCGACGCGAACCCGGCGGCGTACGCGCTCTTGGGGTACAAGAAGGAAGAGATGATCGGCAAGCCGGCGGTGGAGGTTCTGCGCGTGTCGCAGCGGCGCCTGGAGGGCACGGCCGACCAGCATCCCGTCACCCTCGCGCTCTCGGCGCGCCAGAGCTTCCGCAGCAACTCCTTCCAGCACATGAGCCTGCTGAAGCAGGATCAGACGCTGCTGCCGGTGACGCTCACGGTGACCCCGCTGATGCAGGAGCAGACGTCGCTCGGCGCCATCGTGCTGTTCCAGGATATGACGGAAGAGCGCCAGATCGACTACATGAAGTCGGAGTTCATCACGCTCGCGAGCCACCAGCTGCGCACGCCGCTCTCGGCCGTGCGGTGGAACCTGGAGCTGATGGGCGAGGAGAACGGCGCGCTCAGCGAGAGTCAGAAGGCATTCCTCCAAGAAATTTCGAATTCTTCCACGCGTATGGCGAACGTGCTCGACGAGCTTCTGCGTGCGGCCAAGCTGGAAGAGAGCGAGCGGACAGTCACGCTCCAGCAGATCGATCTTGTGGCGTTCCTCCAGCGCATCGCGCACGACAACGAACCCATGGCGCTCAAATCGACTATTCGTCTCACGTTGGCGCTGCCCGAGCAGCCGGTTTCCATCACCACCGATCCGCTCCTTCTGGAAGTGACGGTGCAGAACATCCTCGCAAACGCCATGAAGTACTCGAACGCCGGCAGTGAAGTGCACCTGAGCATGACGGCTTCGCCGACCGCCGCGACCATCGCGGTGGAGGACCACGGCATGGGGATCCCCGCCGGGGAGCAGAGTCGCGTGTTCCACCGCTTCTTCCGCGCACATAATATTCGCCAGAAGGATACGGACGGCTCCGGCCTGGGCCTCTACATCGCCAAGCACTCCATTGAAACGCTCGGCGGCACGATCTCGTTTGTGAGCACGGAGGGGAAGGGATCGGTGTTCACGATAAGTATTCCGCTTCAGGAGAAAGAGCAGAGTGTGAGCAAGTAAGGCCCCAAGACTCCAAGGCCCCAATAACCAAAGAAAATTCAAGACTCCAAGGCCCCAATTCCCAAATTGGGTATTGGTTTTTCTTTGGGAGTTGGAGTCTTGGGGCCTTGGGATTTTCTCTGATACTACAAAAAAACAGGAACCCTAGTTCCTGTTCTCTATCCCGCCCCCTCCTACGCCGGGTTCTGTCGGTCCTGCGTTGGCGCTCTCGCGCCGCGGCAAGTCGGATGATCATCTCTCTGGGACGACGATTGCTCGTCGCCTCGATGCGGAGGCGCGGACGGGATGACGGAA
>CAZTYD010000108.1:4172-4383 GCA_964618035.1 uncultured Candidatus Peribacteria bacterium | reverse complement strand
CCTGTTCGGCGCGCGCGCGCACCTGCGCGATCACCGGCCGGATCTTCTTCAGCTCCTTCTCGTTCGGGTCGCCCAAAAGGCGGTTGAGGGATTCCATGATCGCCATATGCGTGAAGCGTACCGGAGAAGGGAGGCGGAGAATAGCGGCCCTACGCATTAAAGAGAGCGATTATCCGACGATGGAGGGGTATTCCATAATTAATTGGATTAT
>CAZTYD010000108.1:3569-4162 GCA_964618035.1 uncultured Candidatus Peribacteria bacterium | reverse complement strand
ATACATATGAGTGAAAACGTAAACATTGCGAAGCAATCGTACGATGCACTACAGATTCCACGGAAGATCGCCGACAGACTCTCACGGTTGGCCAATGCGATCCCCCTGGAGGGAGACGACCCTGTCGCCGCTCAGAGACAGGCATTGCAAACCGAACTCATGCGATCACTCGCGGAGAAGACCGCGGATCACGACGTCGTCGTGGTGCGCGATCTGGTCCGTGAGGAAAACCGAGAGATACGGGATCTCATGGAAACTGCCCTCAACAGCGGAGAGGCGTTGCGCGGGCAGTATATCCGGCTATTGACCGAGGAGCTCGAGGGCTCGAAGCGAAGCGCGTACATCGCCAAGTATTTTCTCCTCCTCGCCGACTTAGATCGACGGAAAATAGCAAACATGCTCTCACCCTTCATAGCTTGAGCTGCTTCGATCTAGGATGCTGTCGGCGGTAACATCTCTCGGAGCGCAGATGACAGCGCTCGACGCGCAGATCGCGACCCTGACTTCTCAGCGGGATGCTGTCGCTGGAGAACCGGCGTGACGTGCGCGGGTGCACGACGTGCGATGGCGATCTCAAGGGCGATGCGCTGTGG
>CAZTYD010000108.1:0-3559 GCA_964618035.1 uncultured Candidatus Peribacteria bacterium | reverse complement strand
CCGTTCCATGGAACAATCAGCGCACGCGCGCGTATGGATTCGCTGTCCATCCGGCATGATGAGAATCGATGCGGCGCACGGAAGCCTCTCACCGAATTCCCGTCTGGGAGATCGAGTGACATTCAACCGTGCAACCACGCACGAGGATACACTACGGGAACGTGGTCTTGAGTACGACCGCGGGTACGAAATACTCTGCTTCGAGCCGACTGCATAGGCATTACCACCCCCGCCCGTACCACGGATCGATCCGCTGCTTCTCGTACGTGAGCGACAATAGGAGGGATGGCAGTATGTCCGCGATGTCCTTCCTCGGCCCTTCTTTCAATCCCAGCTGATCCGCAACCGCACGATGCTCTGGGATCAGTTCACCGATCCATACCTCGCCCGCGCCTACGAACTGATTTAGCGCATGGAGCTCGATGCACTGCGGCTCCTGCATCAACGATGCATGCGCGCCGAACCCTCTGATAAACAGATCATTCTTCTTGGTGGAATGGAGCCAGTATGCATCTGATTCCAGCGAACACGCTGCTTTCAGATCACTCAGATGTATCCCCGCAGATGGAACACCAAGAGCGTAGCTGAGCGCATTCGCGAACGCGGCCGCCACGCGCAGGCTGGTGAAGCCGCCGGGGCCGGTGACGCAGGCGATGCGCTGAATAGCCGAGGGAGTCCACGTCGCGTCTACCAGCATGGATTCATAGAGCTGAGCCAGCTCGCGGTCGGATGTTTTGGGATGCACGCTCCGCAGCGAGACGACTGCACTGTCGGCCACACAGGCGATGCGGCCGTCGTGGCTCGCGAGATCGAGGAACAAGGTGCGCATGGCACCGCAGGATAGCACAAAAGATGGGCCGGCAGCCGTCGCCGGCCCACTCGGGAGAGCCGCGAAGACTCAGCCGAACTGCGAGGACACTCATCGTCCTCAGAGGAAGAGACGACCTGCGGCGACAGACATGACGAACGAAGCCCCCGTTTCCGGGGGCGTGGTGTCAATCAAAGGAGAGTGATGGCGGCCGTGGCAGCGATGGCAATCGCCATGATCCACTCGATGGCGATGCCAAGCCCCCACTTATCCGCGAAGATCGCTCGGATCTTCATTTGATGTCTCCTTATTGGAGGGAATTGACTGACTAGCATAAAATACAATAAATTTGCAATTTAAGCAACAAACTCCGCTCCATGATTCATAATTCATACTTCTTGATTCATACTTCTCATCCATGGCCCCGACCCTCTCCCTCATCATCCCCACGCACAAGCGCGCGGCCATCCTCGCCCGCTGCCTGGAGCACATCGAGGCGCAGACGGCGAGAGACGCCTTGGAGGTGATCGTCGTGAGCGACGGGCCGGACACGCCGACGCGCGAGCTGATGGAACGGAAGATCGCCGAGACGCCGGATACGTTTCCACGGCGAGAATCGATGTATCGGTACATCGAGACCCCCAAGGCACAGCAGGGCGTGGCCAGGAACAGGGGCGTGGCCGAGGCGCGCGCGCCCATCGTCCTCTTTGTCGGCGACGACATCTTCCTGGACGCCGCCGCCTGCGCGCAGCACATCGCCGCACATGCGATTCTCAACAAGAAAACCACCGAAGCCGAGGCGGTCCTTGGCTTTACTACCTGGGATCCGGCGTTGAAGATCACGCCGGTGATGCGCTGGCTGGAGCGCAGCGGCTGGCAGTTCGGCTACCCGCGCATCGAGCCGTACGCCGGCACGCACGTGCCGCCGGAGATCCAGCATCGCTACACGTACACGAGCCACATCAGCGTTCCAACCGACGTCGCGAAGAATCACCCCTTCCGCGAAGACGTGTCGCTCTACGGCTGGGAGGACATCGAGTGGGGCCTTCGACTGGCTCAGGCTGACATTCGTCTCTTCTACCAGAAAAATGCGCGCGCGTACCATCATCATCCGATGATGCTCGAGCAGTCGCTGCAACGGATGGAGACGCTGGGGAAATCGGCGGTGATCATGGAGAGAAGCGTGCCGGGCTTGTCGCTGACGCCGAAGGGGTGGAAACGGATGGCGTACGGCATCGCGCAGTGGTTGCCGACCATGCGGGGGAGGCACATGCGGGCGTTGTTGAAAGGCATATATTCCCCCTCTTCCTCATGAAGCACCCCGAACGACCCCCCGAAGACGTGAACCCACACCAGCTGCTCGCGAAGGCCACATTGTGTGGCGCGGTACTTCTCCCGCAGAATCCTCTGCGGAGGATGTGGATGTTCGAATCGCACCCGTTCCTTCTGGAAATCGTGTGTGCGGCTGCGGACGCCAGGGCGCTCAAGGGAATAGACAGCGAGGAGGTGCGCCGTCGAATCGCCGACGTGTCGTTGACCGAGGGAAAGCCGGAACATGACGAAGTTGCGATCTTCAAGGGACGACGCGATGCTCTCAGTTTCACGTTGAGAATTTTACAGAGGGACACGAATGAATATTCTGCCGTCGGCACCCATCTGACGCAGTCCGGGATCTACAGGCTCCTGAACGAACCCAGCGCCAATTAGCTGCCAATTAGCTTCACGCCGGATCCGGCGTGAACGGACGGACGAAAAACATCAGAAGATTATTTGCATAATTTAATAATTATGGTATAAATTGTAATATGAGCGCACCCGAAGAACCATCCCTGCCCGACGAGGGGCGTCGATTCACCGACCTTCTGACCACGGCAAAGGCGGTAAAATTAAAGGCAACCGAGTCCTCTGCCGAATTCTGCTTCACTTTGGACGATGACAACACCTACCTTGCGGTCTTCCTTCGTGATCCAGACACCCCGAAAAACCCGCTCCCATCCCAAGGCGTCACGCAGTACTTCCTCTCGATTCTGAGGAGCTGCGTGTTCTCCTACAAGGAATCTGACGCCATGTACCTCGCGAAAGGGCACGGCTGGAAAATCGCCGCCGAGAGGCTCGAACCTGAGGCCGAAACATTCCACAACGATGTTGTCCTCAAGGCCCTGAGAGACTATGCGGGAGACTATTCCAAGCTCTTCAGCCCGAATTAGGCCGGCATTCGCATTGCCCTTTTGGCAAAAATCTCTATAATCAACCCAACGATACGAGTATCCTGACTATTCCAAGAGATTGGAATGGTCCGCTTCGAGACGCCCGCTTGTCACACGGAGGAGCGCCGGAGCGATGCGTAAGCGCGCTGGAGCGCGACAACGCGGGCTCCTCGGCGTGACAATCCTCGTTCACATCCGCGGCGAGCGACGCCGCTCTCCTTCCTACCTTTTTCATCCCCGTCCCATGCGTGCATCTTTCCTAGCAGCGATCAACCAGATCTGCTCCGACAAAAATGTGAGCCCCGACCAGGTGATCGAGGCCGTCAAGCAGGCCATCGCCACCGCGTACCGCAAAGACTACGGCAACAAAGAGCAGGAGATCCGCGTGGATTTCGAGGACGGTAAGGACATGCCGACCATCTTGCTGGTGAAGGAGGTGGTGGAGGAGGTGGAGAACGACAACTTCGAGATCAGCGTGAAAGACGCGCGCAAGGTGAAGCCCGATGTCGACGTGGGCGACGAGATCGCCATCGATGTCACGCCC
>CAZTYD010000107.1:0-4401 GCA_964618035.1 uncultured Candidatus Peribacteria bacterium | reverse complement strand
CCCCGGTTTGAAGATACTGGACATGAGCGCGGCGCCCGGCAGCAAGACGACGCAGATCGCGGCGAAGCTGCGTGGCACGGGCGTGGTGATCGCCAACGACGTACAAGAGAAGCGTCTGTGGACGCTCAAGACCGCCCTGCACCGCCTGGGCGTGACGAACGTGATCGTGACGAAGAAGGTGGGCCAGTGGTTCAGTAAGCAGATGACCGAGCGGTTCGACGCCGTGCTGTGCGACGCGCCGTGCACGGCGCAGGGAACATCGCGCAAGGATTCCGACGCGCTGCAGTACTGCTCGCTCGAGAACATCGGCAAGATGGCGAAGCTGCAGCGCGAGCTGCTCGAATCCGCCGTGCACGCCTGCAAGGTGGGCGGCCGCATCGTATACTCAACGTGCACGCTCACGCCCGAGGAGAATGAGGAAGTGGTCCGATCCATTCTGCAGAAATTCCCGGATCAGCTGGAGGCGATCAACCCGCTCGGCACGCAGCTGATGCGGGCGGTGGAGGATTCGCTGCTGATCCAGAAGGAGCTCGGCTTCGAGCGCACGTTCCCGGCGTACCGCCTGTGGCCGCAGACGTACGACACCGAGGGATTCTTCGCCGCGGTGTTCGAGAAGCGCGCACCCACGCGCGACCGCACGCCCATGGAGCGCGTGCGCTATCAAGAGGACTTGGTGCCGCGCTCGCGTCAGCGCGAGATCGCGATGCAGCTCGAAGACACGTACGGCACGTCGTTCATGGAGGAAGGCGAGTCGCTCTGGCAGCGCGGCGAGCAGCTCATGCTCGCCGGGCCCGATGTCGAGGAGTTCATCCTGCCCGTCCAAGATTACTCGCTCGGACTCCCGTTCGCGTTGCGCCTGAAAGACGGCCGCATTCGCCTGGATCACGATGTCGTCACGCTGCGCGGGCACAGCGCGACGAAGTCGATTCTGGAACTCAAGGAAGATCAGTTGCAGAGGCTGCTTGATGGCAAAGATGCAGAGTGCGATCAGACATTGAATGGGGATATCGTTCTCACTCACCGTTGTGCGACGGTCGGATTGGGATTGGCGAAGAGCGGCGTACTCAAGAACCGATTGCCGCGATGGTTGGTGCAGAAATCTTAGCTTGACTAAAATAGAATGAAGTTTCATTATAGACTCATATGAGCAATCCAGATTCATCGCGAAGAGACATTGAAGAAAGGGATAGTAATTCAGTCGAGGGGGATGCCAATGCATTCCGGCGGAAATTGGGTCTATCGGACAGAAAGTACTTGGATGAATCGATGGCGCCGCCCGTTGACCGAGATCTTCTAGGTGCATTTAATCGAGACGAATTGGACACGACTGAGCATGAGAAGGTTTTGGATCTGATCGCTGCGTTTAAGTCCTGGAGCGACGTGTACGACGAGCTGCTCTTGGAAAAAGCGGAACAAGAAAGGAAAAAGACAGAGTATTTCAGCCGCTTCGCCCTCGCTCACCTGAACGCTTTTCATGCGCATGCCAGTGAATTTGGTCAGCAGCTTGGACGCAATGATGGTCCTGACGATAGTTGGCGGAACGTTGCTGAGCACTGTTTAGTTGCAGGAGCATTTGCGGATCTTCTTGCACGGCGCCTGGGCTTGCCATCAAATGAGGTGAAGCAAGTCGCTGACGCGGCTGTGCTCCATGACTGGAATAAGAAGCTGGAAACAAAGGCACGAAGAAGTGTCGACAGGGTCGGGAAGCAGAGCGATGAAGTCGCACGAGAAATCCGCGCAGTTGTTGAAAGGATAAAGACGGAAGGTGATTCTCTTTTGCATCAGATGACAAAGAAACCGGTACGGACAGAGGGGGGAACTGCGTCCGATACCCTTCCGCGGTATTCGAGTGATGTGATTGAGCTGACCGCTGCGAATATTCCTAAAGACGCTCTCGGACCGCAAACAGATAAAGAGAAGATACTTTGGTACGTGGATGCCATGCTTACGGATACAAAGCCTGAGCCGATTGCGGCTCGCTTCGATGCACTTGAGAATCACCCGAGGCGAGGACCGGAGAACATCGCATTCAGTGAAGCATATGCGTATAGGGATGGAGAAGAATCACTGAGTTTGTATCAGCTGCAACGACGCATTGGCGATCTAGTTGGTGCTGAATTTGCAGCACGCCTTGGGATCGAAAATCCTGATGAGCTGCCATTGAAACTACGAGAAATGTTGGAAGAGGAAATCATGGCACAGAGTTGATCGATGACGATCCAAGAGGTGTATACTCCCATCCCTCTTCGCCATGGACACCGTCACCGAGATCAAAGCCCGGCTTCCCATCGAGCAACTGGTGGCGCAGTACTGCCAGCTGCAGAAGAAAGGCCGCAACTTCGTGTGCCTGTGTCCGTTCCACCAAGACAGCCACCCGAGCCTGCTCGTGTCGCCGGACAAGGGTATTGCGTACTGCTTCGCGTGCCAGAGCGGCGGCGACATCTTCAGCTTCTACCAGAAGATCGAGGGCGTCGATTTCCCGCAGGCCATCCGCGACCTGGCCGAGAAAGCCGGCGTGACCATCGAGGAGCGGATGCGCGCCGACGCGCCCAAGAAGGGCGAGAAGGAACGTGCGCGCGAGTGCCTGCAGGCGGCTTTGAAATTTTTCCGCGAGCAGCTGAAGGCGAGCCCGGCGGCGCAGGCGTACTTGGAGAAGCGGAAAATACCTGCCGAGCAGATCGAGGAATTCCAGCTCGGCTACGCGCCGGATTCGTTCTCCTCCACGTACGAATATCTGCTGAAGGCCGGGTTCAGCCGCAAGGAAATTCTCGCCGCGGGCATGGCCGTGCAGCGCGAGCTGCACGAGGAGCGCATGTACGACCGGTTCCGCCACCGGCTCATCTTCCCCATTCACGACGCGCAGGGGAATCTGGTCGCGTTCGGCGGGCGCACGCTGGGCGACGACGACGCGAAGTACCTGAACTCGTCCGAAGGAATTCTCTACAACAAATCGAATACGCTCTTTGGCTTCCACCACGCCAAGGAGGCGATGCGCGAGAAGAAGGGCGCCATCGTGGTCGAGGGGTACTTCGACGTGCTCGCGTGCCACCGCGCCGGGGCGAAGAACGTGGTGGCCGCCAGCGGGACGGCCTTCACCGATCAGCATGCCAAACTGCTCAAGCGTTACTGCGAGACGGTTGTGCTGTGTCTGGACCAGGACCGCGCGGGGCAGGACGCCGCCGAGCGCGCGTACCACACGCTCGCGCGGGAGGAGCTGTTCGTCGAGTCGGTTGTGCTGCCGACCAAAGACGCCGCGGAGCTGGCGGAGGCGGATCCCGAGCAGTTGCGGTCTGTATTCGAGCGCGGCCCCGTGCCGTACGTCGATCACGTGGTGAACGTGCTGAAGAGCCAGAAGATGGAATCGCCGGTCGAGAGAAAGAACGCGATCGATCGATTGATCGCATTGCTGTCTTCCATGCCGAATTTGCTCGTTCGGAATCAGTACACGACGAACATCGCGAAGGACCTGGAACTCAAACTGCTCTTGAACATCGATGAAGTGGCGTTTCCGCAGAGCGTGGAGGAGAGCGTGCGCGGCGCCGCGCGCACGAGCCGCCCGGCGGCGTACCCGACCGATCAATCGCCCCAGCCGCAGAAGCAGCAGGGCGAACTGTTCTCCTCCGCCGAGATCGCGCTGGGGATCTTCCTGCTGTATCCGCGCCTGCGCTCCTACCTCGCCGAGCTCATCGAGCCCGACGAAGAATTCTGCCGGGAGCTGTACCATGCGCTCACGGCTGTGGAAGATATTGCCGACTGGGGCGTGGATAAATTGCAGTTGCCGGAAGAGCACGCTCAGCGCGCGCGTATCCTGGCGCTGTACTGCGAGAGTTACGGTTTCAGCGACTGGTCCGAGAGCACGGCAATCCGCGAGATCCGCAAGAACTGCAAGGCGGCGAATCGCGACATGCTCAAGAAGCGCGCACAAGAGATCACGCGGAAACTGCTGGCTGCACGCACCGCCGGCCGCGCGGAAGACGAGGCGCAGCTCTCGGCGCAGTACCGGCAGGTGCTGGAGCTGATGGCGAAGGCAGGGAGGTGAAAGAATTGAGAATGGAGAATTGAAAATGCTCTTTCTTCGCCAGGATTTTGCGATAATTCTCCATTCTCAATTTTCAATTCTCAATTTCTCCCGTAAGGCATCTCCCTGCCAAGCGTCTGCGTGGATATCGGCCACTTTTCCCTTTCTTGTTCCGGGCAATTTGAGTACGCTGTCCCCGCTCGACCCGGCCCCAAGTTTCCGTATACTCATTTTCCATGGCTTCACATCCGCGTAAGTTCATTGCCCAGCCCACCGACGAAGACCTGAAGAAGTTCCCCGAGAAGGTGAAGCATTTGGTGAAGAAAGGGCGCGAGCAGCGGTACGTGACGCTTCAGGAGATCATCTCGGCCGTGCCCAACGCG
>CAZTYD010000106.1:0-4408 GCA_964618035.1 uncultured Candidatus Peribacteria bacterium | reverse complement strand
TACGCGGCTTGTTTCGTCTGTTCGGAGGCGGTGAGCGGATAGTCGTGCACGAGCTGCAGGATTCCTTCCTTCGTGAGCAGATTGTTCCGCGCGCCGTTCTGCAGATGGTAGGCGCGCTCCTGCGAATGCAGACCGTTCGTCGCCAGCGTATCAGGATTCACCTGAAGTGCTGCCACGACGTTCTGGATGGCGGATGCGTAGGTCTCGGGCGTGAGCGTCGTCGTGGCCGTGACGATGTCACGCAGGGCGTACCACACGCGATCGGCGAGCATGCTCCGCGCGACCGTCCTCATGTCGTCTTCGCTGGCCCAGTTACCGAGACTCCAGTTCGAGAAATCGGTCGTCTGCAGCCGGGCCTCATACTGGGTGAGGGGGACTTCGATGTCCGCCAGCAGGTGGCGCGCGAGTAGCTCCGTCTGGTCGTGTCCTGCCGCCAATTCGCTCTGCATCGCCGCCAGCGTTGCCGAAGATGCAATCTTCCGCATGGCATCGACTTCGGCTTCCTGCTCCTCCCACGGCTTTTTCCCGAAGGTCATGTGCCCGCCCAAGGCGTACTGCAGCCAATCCACGACGCAGCGGCGCGCGTAGAGATCCGCGCGTTCCAGTGTCTCCGCATCGACTGCCACGTAGGTACTCTTGGTGTGCTTGGCGATGTACGTGAGCGCCGATTGGGTGAAGATACCCATCTGGGTGTTCTCCAGTTGCTTGATGCGCTGCGCTTTCTTTTCCGGATTCGCTGCTTCCTCGGGCTTCAGCGCCGTTTCGGGGATTGGCGGCAGGTTGGCATTCTGGCGGAAGTACGCGGCGTACGCTTCGCTTCGCGGAGCGGCATTGGGATCGTTGGCGTCGATGCCGCTCATGCCCGTCAGCGCGAGGCTCTGCCCGAACGTGACCATGGATCCCGGCGAGCTCCGCTGAATTTGCGTGAGGATCTCGGCGCTCGATCGGCCGAGCAGATCCTTCCGGTTCTGCAGCATGTACGCGGTTCCTTCGTCGATGGATCGCTCGACGGCTCCCTTCGCCATCGTGCCGTACGCCAGCACGGCGCCGGGTATGAAGCCGGCCTTCGAGTACATCAGCGCTCCCCCGGTCGTCTGCAGTCCCATGTCGATCATGCGCATGTTGATCTGCCGGCGAAGCATCTCCTTCTTAAGCGGATCTTGTTCGGCACGCCACTTCGCTTCGAGTTCCTGTTTCTCGCGGAAGAAGAAATCCTTGGCCTCCAGGCCGGTGGTGGCGACATCCAAGGCGATGAGCCCTTTGGGGACGATGCCCTTGGGGAGCTTGGTGAAGGCCTTGGAAACGTTCGTAACGATGTTCGGAGCGATCCTTCGTGCGCCCGCCGCCAGCCCTCTGCCCACCGCGCTCGTCGCACGATACATACCTTTCGATGCTTCCGTTACGGGCTTTGTCATTTTTTCCGCGAACCGAGCGACGGTTGTCCGCGTCTTGTACCATTCTTTCGCCGCATTGATCATCTCCGGTGCATTTTGAATTTTTCCTTTCTGCCAAATTCTCCAGCCTTGCACTTTCCGGTCCCAAAGCTCCACTTTCTTGAGGACATCTTCGATGTGTTTCTCCAGTTGGAGCTTCGCGGCCGTGAAGTTCGGCGGTAGTTCCGATCCATGAGTCAGGCGGCAGAGTTCCTGCAGCTCCTCCATCGTTGTCGCTTGCGTCAAGCGGCCGATCCACTCCGGACGAATGCCGGCTCTGGCGAGTACGGTGTTAAATGTTCTCCCGCTAATGCCGTACTGCTTTACTGACAGCCACGTTTCGAAATCGATTGCTCCTTTTCCGATGCTCTCGACGAGATGCAGGGGCGCCGTAAGAGGATTCGTCTGCAGAATACTTTTTGTCCATGACATCGGCTTGATCCGTCCGCCAATGATGAGCGGCCGCAACTTGCCGACGGAAGCGATGCTGAGAGTCATGAGACCGGAATTCACCCAAGCCGTTCCGATATCCGAGGCGCGCGTGGCCCACGGCTGTTCCCCGCCAAAGAGTTCTCGGGCTAGTTGAACGGGAGCGATGAAGAATTGCTCGATGTTCTCCGGATCCGTGAAGTAGACCATATTGCCGATGACCATGGCGAGAACGTTGTTGTTGCCGGGCCCTCTCTCCATTGCACGTTGTTCCCTCTCGCGGAAGTCTTGAATCATGCGGAAGAACACGTAGCTGCCATACCCCTCGTTCCCTTCGAACATGATGTTCGAGAGCCGGTACAATTCAGCCTGATTCGTTATCGATGGATCGACACACAAGTCCACCGCGGTTCCGTTGTTCTGCCACCGAACGATGCCGTCCGTGGTCTGGAGTTCAATGCCGACGGCCTGCAGGGCGTTTTTCATCCTGTCGAATTCCTTCTGAGGCGCATCGCTCGCGGTTGTTTTCTCGCAGCGTTCGGCGCGGAATACCGCAGCGAAACGCTGCACGGCGTCGATGGCGTTCTGGTACTCGCGCACCTTGCCGGCGCGGACCGAAGCGGAATCCGTCGTTGCATCGCGGCGGATTGCAAGCTCCTGCTGCAGGTCGCCCACTGCCGCCATATTGCGGGTGGTGATCACTTCCGCCTTTGTCATGCCTATCACTTCGGGAGATCGAACGAGGACATTGCTGCCGAAATCCGCGAGCGCGCTGCCGAACCACGTTGCGAAGTCGCCTGTGATTTCTGCCAGCTGCTCCCCGTCCTCCCGGATCGAGGCAATGAAACTGTTGAGCTCGGCTTCCACCGGCCCGAGGACGATCTTCTTCCCTTCCTTGATCGCCTTGCCGAGGAAGGAGAAACTCTCCGGCAGCTTGAGAGCCTTCCCCGAGACGAGCGCGCCGCGCCATGCCAGCATGGCGCCCCCCACCGAGAATACGGAGACGATGGGGTGGCGGAACGAGAGCTTCCCGAGTTCCACCGCAATTTTTGTCGCCTTCATGCCGACCGTGCCGGCCCCGCGGAGAATCCCCTGGATAGTGAGGAGACCCGACGTCTGGAGCACCAGGCCCGCCGCCGTCAATTCCACGATGTGGTTGTCGAGCCACTGCTCGAGCCGCTGGAGGCCGGTGCTGAGCATCTGCTCGTAGTTGCGGAGCGCGATGCTCGCGGTAACGTACGTGATGCCGTTCTCGTTCACCTCGCGGTACTTCTCGTCCATGTCGGCCATGAATTTCTTGTACTCGTCGGTCTCTTCGCCGGTTTTCAGCCCGAAGATCCGGCGGATTTCCCGCAGGTCGCTCGCATCCGCGCCGCGCGACCGGGCGTAGAGTTCCTCGGCGCGATTCCTGGCTTCGTTCTCGAGTCCGTAGTGCTCTTTTCCTTTCAGAATGTTCTTGATCACATCTTTCCCGGCCTTCACGCCGTTCTTCGCGGCGTCGCCGAGCCCGTTAAGTTTGCCGTCGATGTACCACTTGCCGCCCACGAGCACGATGCCGCCGACGCCCAGACCGATGAGGATGCTCTTGAGCCAGCCGCCGCTGGCTTGTTCTGCGGCTTTCTTCCCTTCGTCCTTCGCTTCCCGGAACCAGCCGACGATGCTGGATACCACGTATTCGGCGGCTCTGTACACGGCGTACGCGCCGAGCACGATGGCGCCGCCCGTCGCGATCACGCGCACCGGGTGCTCCTTCCATTCTTCCTGAAGCTTCTGGACCAGTGTTTTTTCCGTGGGAGCGGGTACTGTCGCGGACGGCGTCGATGCGGGCGATTCATGCGCGGTTGCTTCCTGCTGCCGCTTCTGCGCGATCGCATCCAGCGTGCGCAGCTTCAGTTCCGCCATGCGACGCTCGGCGTCGTTCCGTACTCGCGATTCGATTTCCCGCTTCTTCTCGTCGACGATCTGCATGGTGGCGCGGATGACGTCGCCGCGCTCGGCCGCGCCGGCGGCGGCGAGCATCGCACGCGATCCCTCGTCGATGGCGTCGACATCGTCCTTGCCCTGCGCGCGCTGTTCGTCGATCTTCAGGCGCAGTTGCTGGAGCATCACCGGCGCAGCCGGGGCGGCATTCGGCAGTGCTTCCGGCGCTTCTTTCGGCCGTTCGGTCGGCGGCGTGTCGTAGAGGAGGCGGTGCTCCCGTTCGAGGTGTCGATGGGGCCGAAAGAGGATAACGGTGTGGCGCATGAAATGAATGGTTATTGATTTGGAGAGTCGTACGGCAGGCCTCTTGCGCCGCGCGCAGCTTTTCTCCCCCAATCGACAACGGTGTGTGCGATGCGTCCCGTGCTGTACAGCGCAATGTTGCCGATCGTCTGGAGGCCATCCATGCCCACTTGAATCGTCGTGCCAAGGATCTTGCCGATGTCTCTCTGCGTGTGTTCCTGCTGGCTCCTGACGATGGGGTCGGCTGAGAGCTGTTCGGTGATATTGTTCGTTTCTGCAGCGCGCATGTTCAAGCAGGGGAGAGGAGGATAGTGTGGCCGTTA
>CAZTYD010000105.1:0-4412 GCA_964618035.1 uncultured Candidatus Peribacteria bacterium | reverse complement strand
AAGCGTCGACCGCAGCCCCGGGTGCGCGGCGGCGAACGCCGGCGAGAAGTAGAACGTGCCGTGGAACGCATCGGCGCCCGTCATCCCCTGTCTGAGGCGGTCCGCCTCATCGCCCACGAATTCGTACGCCCACGTCTGTGCGCGGCTTCGAGGGAGCGCCGGCCCCACCAGGTGGTCGCTCCGCAGATCGGCAGCGCCGTCGAGCGCCGGCGTCTGGAAGAAATTATGCACGTTCGCCTGCAGCAGGACCGGCATGGTCACCGTGCCGATCTCGTTGCCGCCCGGGTCCGCGAGCTGCCCGGCGAGAACATTCGGCTGCACGGCGCGCGTCAACTGCGCGTACACGCCGTCCATCACGCGCCCGCGCAGGAGTCCGCGCAGCGGGAGCGGACGGGCGTAGAGCAGCGCGAGCGTCACCGGAACGGCGGCGACGTACAGGGCCAATGGAGCGCGGCGGAGCATCATGGGGTTATTTGCGGACTTTGCCGATGGGATTGAGGAACGGCCGGCCAAAGATGTCGATGAGCCCGCCGCCGGCGTAGAGGTACTGCGCGTCGCTCGCGAGCGCCTTGGGCTCGCGCGGGAGCGACTGCGTCGTGAGCCGGTTCCACGGGAGCACGCCGCCGACGTACGGGTCCATCACGGCGAGGCCCGTGTCGGTCGCCTGGCCGCCGATGACGGAGAATCCGCCGCCGACGTACAGCTTGAATCCGTCGAGGAGGAACGTCCACACCGGCGCGTTCGCGTCGGCCTTGATATCCGAGAGCGCGCCGGTCGTGGCGTGGAGCACGGCGAAGTTCTGGCGCGGCTTGCCCTCCACCTGCGAGAAGCTCCCGCCCAAGAACACGTTCGTCCCGTTGACCAGCGCCGCGTACACCGTGCCGTTCACCCTCGGCGCCCACGGGAGGAATTCGCCGGTGCTGCCGTTCACGATCGCCACGTTGCCCCGCGGCTGCGAGGTGCCGGATGCATTGGTGACCATATCGAACGCCCCCGCGACGAGCAGATTGCCGCCGGCCAAGGGCACAACTGCTGTGACGTAGTGATTCACGCACGGGTGCCACGCGCTGACGAGCTCGCCGGTGGCTTTGTTCCACGCGGCAAGGCCGCACCGGTAATTGTTGCCGCCGCCGTACAGCGTGTCGCCCGCGAGGGCGAGCGAGCTGATGATGGACGGCGTGTCGTACGGCTTGGCGTTGAGCGAAGCCCCCCACGGCAGCACGACGCCGCTCGTCGCGTCGATGGCGGCGACGCGGTTGCGCACGGTCGATCCGATGTACGAGAAATTGCCGCCGACGTACAGCGTGTTTCCCTCCGCCGCCATCGCCTGCACGATGCTCTCGCCGGCGGCGCCGGTATAGTGCGCGTTCGGGTTCCACGGGAGCACCTCTCCCGTCGTCGCATCCACCGCCGCCAATCCGTAGCGCGGCTGCCCGCCCACTTCCGTGAAGCTGCCTCCCAAGTACAGCGTGTTGCCCATTTTCTTCATGGCCCACACGTTGCCGTTGGCCGACCACGCGCCGGAGATGGGCGCGGCCGACGCGTTCGAGCCGACAGACGACGCCGCGGACGACACGGCCGAGCCGACGATGCGCAGCGCCGGCGGATCGAACAGCGTGACGGCGATGTCGCAGCCGGCGGCGGCGCAGACGCCGTTGGTGCGGATGTTCTGGAGCATGGTGCCCGTCGGGTTGTTGGCGGCCACGTAGTTCCGGCCCACCGCATTTTCCTTGTAGGCGAAGCGGAGCTTGAAGGAGTTCGTCTGCGTGTAGTCCTTGATCTTCGCGCGCACGTTGCACGTGACGGGCGTGTTCGCCGGCAGGTAGTAGAGTGAGTTGTCCGGCAGGCGGAATTCGCTGATACCCAGCGTCGCCCAATCGCTCCAGAACTTCGCCTGCAGCGGCTGGAACGCCGTGGTGCCGCACTCCAGCTTCAGCGACTGAATGGGCCACACATCGACGATCTCGGGATTCGTCTCGGCCTCCTGCTGGAAGAAGATCGTGCCGACCGAGAGCGTCTCCGGCGAAGCCATCTGGAAGCGGAAGACGATCTGGTCGTCCTTCCCCCGCACGAGCGGCGCATCGTTCGGCAGCAGCAGCTGATTCACCACGAGACGCGCGACGCCGCGAGCCGTGGACGACGACGAACTCTGACGATCGACAGGCGAAGAGGAAGAGACGGAGGAAGCAACCGACGATGGAGCGGATGCACTGCCGAAATCCGGAATCAATCGCACGCAGGTATTGTCTTCCTGGCAGATGTACCCGACTGCCGCGCGGCAGTCGGCCGCGCAGCCGCGGCTGCGGTCGCCGCCGTGATCGCACTGCTCCGTGCCTTCCTTTACACCGTTGCCGCACGAGGCGCCGGTATCCGGCGTACGCGCCTGGCACTGGTTACTGCACGTGTCGGTATCGACGTCGTTGCCGTCGTCGCACCCTTCCGCCAGGTGGTTTAAGCCAAGCTCGCTGATGAACTGCTGGCCCTCCGTGCGACCGTTGCCGCAGCGGTAGACGGGGGCGATCTGCGCGCGGAACGCAGGCGACGCCGACGCGCCGTAGGTCGCGGTGAGCACGAGCGGGAGGTCGGATCGCACGTCGTAGGTCTTGCCGGCGGTGAACGCCGTCAGCACCGGCAGTCCGCTCAGCTGTGGGCGCTGCTCCAAAAGCGCAGGCGAGAGGTACCACTTGCCGGTGAACGCATCGGCACCCGTTTTCCCCTGGCGCAGGAGTTCCTGCTCCTGGCCGGTGTACTCGTAGACGAGCACGGCGGCATCTGTCATGGCGGGAAGCACGCTGTCGGTCACGCCGCTCGACACCCCCGTGCCGTCGGTCGCGGTGAAGAGCGTGTGCGTGTTGACGCGCACGAGCGCATTCCCGTTGAGGACGCCGAGATCCTGCGACTCATTCCCTCCGCCCACCTGCGCGAGGAACAAACTCGTCGTCTGCAGATTGCCGAATAGTTCGCGAACGGGCGGGAGAGGCAGCGACGCGCGGCGCGACGACGCGCATGCCGACAGCAAGAGGATGCCCGCGCACATCAGCGCCGATGACGTACGTCGTCTGGGGAACCGGCGCGGCGATCGGAGCATCATGGAAAACGAGAGGAGGCGATTTCCTTCCATTGTAGTGAGGATTACCCGAAAGACAATTGCGGGCGATGCGCCGTGCCGCCAAAGACGCGACTGTCGTTTCAGACAAAGAGCAGGTAGGCTTGCCGTGCCAGCATCAACTCTTTTTATGACACTCCTGCACGCTGTTCTCCTGGGCATCGTCGAAGGGATCACGGAGTTCCTCCCCATTTCCTCGACCGGCCACTTGATCCTCGCATCGCACCTGCTGCAGTTGCCGGACACGGAGTTCCAGAAGAGCTTCGACATCGCCATCCAGTCCGGCGCCATCCTCGCCGTCATCGTGCTCTACGGCCGGCGGCTGCTCGTGAACCGCGCGGTGCTGCTGCGCGTCTGCGTCGGCTTCGTGCCCACGGCCGTCATCGGACTCGCATTGCATGGGTTCGTGAAACGGTACCTGCTGGATAACGCGTCGGTCGTCCTGTGGAGCATGTTGATCGGCGGTCTCGTCATCCTCCTGTTCGAGCGCGTGCACCGCGAGCGGGACAATGCCATCGACGACCTGAGTACGCTCACGTACGCCCAGGCGGCACTGATCGGCGTGGCGCAATCCATCGCCATCGTTCCCGGCGTCTCCCGCTCGGCCGCCACCATCGTCGGCGGCCTGCTGCTCGGCCTGCGCCGCCGCGCCATCGTGGAGTTTTCATTCCTGCTCGCCATCCCCACCATGCTCGCCGCCACCGCGCTCGATCTGCTCAAGAGCGGCCACGCGTTCACCGTTCCGGAGTACCAAGCCCTTGCCGTCGGCCTGCTCGTCTCCTTCCTCGTGGCCCTCGCCGCGATCCGCTGGCTCCTGCGCTTCATTCAGACGCACACCTTCACGCCGTTCGGCATCTACCGGGTACTGGCGGCGGTAGCGGCGTGGATGGTGGGCTGAGTGATGAGAAGTGGGCAGAGATCAGAAGGCAGAAGGCAGGGATGAGCAGATAGCGGTAAGCGATCAGCGACTAGAAAACAACTAACAACAAACAACCCACATGGGCGGAACCCGCCACCACGGTGGGAGACAATGAGTGCAAGAACCGAGAGAAACCTCACGTGGGAACTTGGTGGCGGGTGCGTTTCTCTTTGGTTCTTTCTCTTGTCGGGGCAGACAAGAGAAAGAACACCTTCGCTTTCGAGAGAAGCTTGAGTGGGCATGTGTAGGAGATACCGGCAAACAGGATACTTCCGGACTTGTGGGAGAATGGCTGAGTTCTGATTCATCATAGAACAAGCCTGATCGCAGAGGCCCTTCGAGACGCGCGGAGCCTGTCCTGAGTTCGTCGAAGGGGGCTCCTCGGGG
>CAZTYD010000104.1:0-4418 GCA_964618035.1 uncultured Candidatus Peribacteria bacterium | reverse complement strand
GCCCTGGAGGATGGTGCCGTCGAACGTGACGGCGCGCGACGGCGCGGAAGAGACTGCGGCTTGGAGGCTAGAGGGGGCCGATGCGGAAGTGTCGCCCGGTGTCGATGGTGTGGTGCCGCCGCAGCCGACGAGGAGGAGCGCCAGCGCAAAGAGCGGGATGATGAACTTGGGGAGGTTGTGCATAGGCCGCGAGCGTATCGCCGCGCTCCGTAATCCGCAAGCAGCGCGAACACAGTTTGTGCGCGACTTCAGAGACGAATCCGTCGCGGTTACGCGCATCGCTTCCCGTGCCTACTCCATCAGTCGACGACTTCCGCGCTGAACGTCACCGGCTCGAAGGGCCGGTCGTTGAGCAGCGAGCGCTCGACCTGGGCGATGGCGCTGACGACGTCGTGTCCCTTGAGGACGCGGCCGAAGATCGTGTAGTGCGGTGGCAGCGGGTAATCGCTCTCCATGATGAAGAACTGGCTGCCGTTGGTATCCGGCCCGCGGTTCGCCATGGCGACGGTACCGGCGCGGTAGCTGTCTTGGTAGCGCGGCGCATCGGGATCGATCTCGTCCTCGAACTCCCGGCCGTAGATGCTCTCGCCGCCCGCGCCCGTACCCGTCGGGTCGCCGCCCTGGATCATGAAGCCGGGGATCACGCGGTGGAACGTGAGCTGGTCGTAGTAGCCTCGGTCTTCGGCGCGATGCCGGCGTCGAGCTCCAGCAGAATCTCCCCTTTGGATGTACGGAGCGAGACGCGATGGAGGCCGGAGACAGATGGCATGCGCACAAGGTCCGTCGCATCGGCGTCGGAGGAAACTGGCGGGAGCATGGAGGGAGTCTGGCGCGGGATGAGCGAAGGAATTGCCAGAGGCGAGATCGTACCCTGCTCAGGCGGGAAAACCAACCAGATCAATGAGAATCTTCGCAAGATGATCCGCTGCATCCGGCACGGCGAATGCCCGCAGCGACGCCTGCATGGCCGACCGGGCACGCGTGTCGAGCAGCAGCTCGCGCGCCAGCGGGATCAGCTGATGGGGCAGCGTCGATTGCTCCGCGCTGCGGAATCCGCCCATTGCCGCCGCGATCGCCGCGTTGGCGGCCTGGTGATCCTGCGCCACGCCCCGCAGCGGCACGAGCAGGCTGGGGATCCCGAGCAGGCTGAGTTCGGCGATGCTGCCGGCGCCAGCGCGGCTGATGCACGCGTCGGCGGCCGCGTACAGGTGGGCCAGATCCGCGTGCGCGAAGGCGCGGGCGAAGTAGCCGGACCGTTGCGTGTCCGTCTCTTTTCCGCGGCCGGTGAGGTGGATCACGTCGCAGAAGGCGAGTAGATCGTCGAGCTTGTCGACGATGATGCGGTTGAGCGCCTGCGCGCCCTGGCTGCCGCCCATCACGAGCAGGATCGGGCGCGTGCCCGGAAGTCCGGCGAGGCGCAGCCCCTTCTCGCGCGAGCCGTGCAGCAATTCCGGGCGCACGGGATTCCCCGTGAAGACGGAGTCCTGGCGCTCCGACAGCCGGGATGCGCGTCGATTCGATCGCGACGAGCGCGATTCCTCGCGCGTGGGGAACCCGCGGCACACGACGGTTGCCCAGCGCGCCACCAGCCGATTCGCGCGGCCGCTCACGGCGTCGGATTCGTGGAGGACGATGGGGATGCCGAAGCGCTTGGCGGCGAGCACCGCCGGCGCGCTCACGGACCCGCCCTTGCTGAAGACGACCGACGGCCGGTACTGCCGCAGGATCGCGGCGGCGCGGCGGTACGCGCGCCAGAACCGCAGGGGAAACGCGAGAGAGAGGCGTGGCAGGGGAATCTGGTCGAACGGCAGCTCTTCTTTCCGCAAAAACGCGGCATCTTCCTCGCGCACCGAGCAGACGAAGTGCGCGCGCGCGTCCGGCCGCCGCCGCTGCACCGCGCGCCATACCGCCACCGACGGGGCAAGATGCCCGCCGGATCCGCCGCCGGCGAAGAGCACACGCAGCTCGCCGCCGTCTTTATGCTCGCGTACGACAGGGGCGCGGCGAGAGGCGGGACGGAGTCGCGTCATGGCAGTGGTGCAAACTACCAGTGCGAGGGCGGGAGCGACAAGTGTTTGGGGTATGTATTATGAATCATGAATGATGGAACGGTTCCCAAAATTCATGATTCATAATACAGAATTCATTACTACTCCTTCTTCGCTTTAGGAAAACAAACTCATCACCCCATGCGGCCCGGTCTGCTTGCGCGTGCGCCGCGCCTGCGCGGCTTCCGCCGTGGAGTGCATCGAGATGTTCAGCAGGATGCCGACGCCGGCCAGCACCGACGAGAGCGACGTGCCGCCGTAGCTGATGAACGGCAGCGTGAGGCCCGTGATGGGGAAGAGTCCCGTGTTCACCGCCACGTTGATGAGCGTCTGCACGGCGATCCACGTGGTGATGCCCGTGGCGACCATGAATCCGAAGCGGTCCGGCGCGTTCTGCGCGATGCGGTAGCCGCGAATGACGAGCGTGGTGAACATCGAGAGCACGATGAGCAGGCGGAAGAACCCGAGTTCCTCGGCCATGGCCGAGAAGATCATGTCGGCCTGCACTTCCGGCAGGTAGCCGAACTTCTGGATCGATTTGCCGTACCCCACGCCGAAAAACCCACCACTGCCGATGGCGATGAGCGCCTGGTAGATCTGGTGGCCGATGCCCTCGCGGATGGCCGCGTCGCCGGGGTGGAGGAAGGCGATGAAGCGGTTGCGCACGTACTCTTTGCTCAGGATGATGGGCAAGCCCATCACCGCCGCGAGGCTGCCGCCCATCAGCAGGTGCACGATGCTGCCGCCCGCGATGAAGAACATCACGCAGCCGATGCACGAGAGCACGAGGAAGGAACCCAAGTCCGGCTCCACCGCGACGATGAGCGTGGAGATGACCAGCACCGTGACGAACGGCAGGAA
Organism: uncultured Candidatus Peribacteria bacterium; assembly: GCA_964618035.1. GTDB lineage: Bacteria > Patescibacteriota > Gracilibacteria > Peribacterales > Peribacteraceae > JAQBQQ01. Next base: position 1,509 of record CAZTYD010000104.1, on the reverse strand, counting down.
GCCGTCGCGGAACGTCCCGATCAGCTGCTCGCGTTTCTGCAGCCAGACCGACAGATAGAAGATGAACGACAGCTTGAAGTACTCCGACGGCTGGAGCGAGAACGGCCCTAGGCGGATCCAGCTGTGCGACGTGCCCCACTCGCTGCCGATGCCCGGCACGAACACGAGCGTGAGCAGGAAGAGGCTGAGGAAGAAGAGCGGCCGCGCGAAGCGCTCCCACACGCGGTACGGAATGACGGCGGTGACGCACAGAACCCCCAGGCCGACGCACACGTGGAAGAAGCTGCGCCACAGGTAGAAGGAGTTGTACGGCTCGCCGTAGCGCGCGGTGATCTGGTAGCTCTCGAACACGCTCACGCTGGCGATCATCGCCAGCCCGAACAGCGTGAGCACGACGGCCACGCCGAGCAGCAGCAAATCCATCCGGCGGACATCGGCGAGGCGGAACATGGGTGGGAGAGAAGCATAGCGGAGAGGAAAGATAGTTCAATGAATGAGTCTTGAGTTTTGAATCTTGAATATCTCCCTCCCGGAGAGCGCCGTCGCTCGGCGCGGTGTCTCTTTCCCTGAATATGGGAGCGGGCCTTCGGCCCGCGGCCGTCGATCATTCCTTCCTTCTCATCGCTATCCGCTTATCGCTAATCGCTCATCAAGATTCAAGACTCACTCCCCTGGCCCCCAACCACACGCCGCTCCATACTGTCTCCATGATGTTCTTCCTCCTTGTCATCCTCCTCAGTTTCGGCGCGAGCATCGCCGCCGCCCTGCTCGTCGACGCGCTCGTCGTGTCGCGCGTGCCGGTGATCGGGTCGTTCGCGGGGTTGCAGAAAACCTACAACCCGGGCATCGCCTTCGGCGTGCACCTGCCGCCCTCCGTGCAGGAGGGGCTGGTGCTTCTTGCATTACTGCTGGTAACGATTACTGCCGTGCGCACGGCGAAGACGACCGTGCAGCGCCTCGGCTTCGGCCTCATCGTCGGGGGCGCGCTCGCCAACCTGCTCGACCGCGCGATGGACGGCTACGTGACGGATTTTTTCCAGATCGGTTCATTCTATATTTTCAATGTGGCAGACAGTTGCATCACGATCGGCGTCCTCGTCCTCCTTCTGCAATCGTTGCTCGAGCGGTGGTCAGCCGGCTCTCCCGAAGAGCCGAGAAAGCAAACCTCGTGACTCATTGCGGACTTGTACGGCAGAAGATGGAATGCTCTCACCTGGCGCCATTTTGTCATCGCCGTCTGCCTGTTCCGCTTTGCGCATCCGGGCGAGGGAGTCATAGCCCCTGATGTCTTCGCGCGCCCGTGTCGGGATGTCTTTGAGCATCTGGGCTAGGCGGTCGGTGAACTCCGGTGCCGAGCGCATCCATGTCTCCAACTGCTCGTCGCTCAGCTGATTGAGTCCGTCGTAGAGCGAGGAGTTGCCGATGACGCTTTCGTTGTAGCCTAGCTTTCCAAGGAGTTCCCGGCGCAGCTCGCGCACGGGCTGCAGGATTTCTTTCTGCAAGTTTGCG
>CAZTYD010000103.1:0-4531 GCA_964618035.1 uncultured Candidatus Peribacteria bacterium | reverse complement strand
TTTATGGATTCGGTATACCTTCTCTGTGTCTTGAGTGCGGTCACGAGTGTCGCAACGCGGTCCATGGGTATGTCTCCCGTTGCCGACTGCTTCCCAAGCCAGCCGGCGTCGGCCGTCACGGCGAGTGTGAGAGAGGGGGACCCAGTGGCGCGCGACGCGGCGTTGATGGTGGTGGGGTACCTATTATCAGCCGTTACTTTGAATAGCTGACTGTTAATGACAATTCCCCGAGATTCAACTTTGAGCATCGTGCCATCGGCGAGCGTGATGTCTTTGTTCATCACATTATCTCGCAGTTGCTGATCCAGCTGCGTCTGAAGATCCGGTGTGGACGGAGGCGCGTTGGGCGTATTCGGCGTATTCGGGTTCGCCGGTGTCGGAGGAGGATTGTTCGGCGAAGCTGGCGGCGTATTGGGCGTCGTGTTCGGCGCCGCGGACGGCGCATCCGGCGGCACCACGTCCGGCTTCAGGTTCTTCGTTCCCTCGAAGGCGGCGAGAGAGAGGGGAATCGTTTTGTTCTTCGCTTTCAATTGGGCGATGACGGCGGCATTCCCCGGTCGCTCGGTGAACTCGCGCGCTTTCGCCTTCGCGTAGTCGACCAACGTCAGCGCCGGCTGCGTCGCGCGCTTGCGCTGCCAGCCTTCCACGAGCGAGTTGATGGCAGTGCCGTCCTGATTTCCTTCCACCAGCGTGAAGGGCATCTGCAGCGAATTCAGGTGCTTGGCGAGCTCCACGCGTACGTGACTCTTGGCGAAGAAGGCCGTGTAGACGTTGTCGACCGCCTGGACCGTCTCGTCGCTCAGGCCGAACAGTTGTTTGCCGATCTGATGCAGGAAGCTCACGGCCGATGCCACCATGGCGGCGATTTGCGGATTGTTCGCCATGTCCAGAATCTTCTCCATGAAGCCCTTGTTCTCGTTGGCGGCGGCAACCTGTTCCGGTGTCAGCACCTCTGATGCGTCGTAGGGCTCGGGGGCGGCGGGGGCCGGCTCCGGCGCCTGCGCGGGGGGAGCCTGTGGGGCGGGGGGCTGCGTCGTCGGAGCTGCCAGTGCCGCTTCCACGTCCGCTTCGAACTGGTCGAGCGTATCGCCGAACATGGCGATGGGGCCGGCGAGGATCGTCAGCAAATCCTGCTGCAGCTGCATGAGCTCCGCACGCGCGGCTGCATCCGTCGCGGGCGTCGTGTCGAGCAATTTCTTGGCGCGGACGTTCAACGCGACGAGCGCGTACTTCATTCTTACCAGTTCGGGCGTTTTATCGGCAGTATCAGGACCCTTTACCTTCGCTTCCACCTCCGTCTTGAGAGCAGTGAGCTGCGTGCGCACCTGCTCCTTCGTCAGATCTTTGGTACCCTCGGCCGCCTCGCGTGGGGTGTTGAAACCGGCCATATCAGAGCGGGGGAGAGGAGCGTTGCTCCACGGAATCGCACAGTGTCTGGCCGCGCAGGAGCGCGTCGCGGCAGCGGTGGAGTTCGGCATCCCAGTCGACGCCCTGCGCCGCGCGCAGCAGGTTTTCGAGTTTCTGCAGCTGCTCCTCCGTCATGCGTTCCAATCGGCGGAGCCACGCCTTCTTCTTCTCCGGCGCCAGCACGAGAGAGTCTTTGATGAGCCGCTGGAGGACCGCAATGTCGACGTGCATGTTTGTGTGGATTGATCGGAGAATTATAGCACAAATCGGCTATTTATCCAATAACTCCTGACCGTCGCCCGACTGTGCTATTCTCAGGGCGATTTCTTCCCCCTTCCTCCAGTATGGCAGCAAAACAGCCGGAAACGGGCATTCACGTGGAGCATTTCGAGAAGGGCGTGCGGTACACCAGTGACGATCTGCTCCTGCTGGCGCGCAAGATCGGCAAATTGGCCACCTACTGCAAGAGCGTGCGGGACCCCGCGTCCTCCATTCGCGTCGAAGCGGAGCGCCGGGAGACCAAGAAGGAGCGCGACCAGGTGAAGGTGATGGTGAACGTGAATCTTCCGATGAAGACGTTCCGCGCCGAATCGCGCCGCCCTACGGTCATCGACGCGCTGGATCGCTGCATCGAGAAACTCGAGCCGCAGATCAAGCGGTTCAAGGAGCGGGCCGTCGATCGCAAGAAGCGCATGAGCTTCGCCTACGGGAAGCGCGCGCGACCGGCATCGGGCGTACCCTCCGCCCGCGCCGCATGAAGCGTCTCCTCCTCTCCCTCGCCGCCCTCCTGTGCGTCCTCGCGTCGCGGCCCGCATGGGCGGCGACCGGCGACGTCGTCGTGCCGGCGCCGTTCGTGCAGGCGATCATCGACGGGCCGGACGATTCGCCCGTGGGCCGCACGATGATCCTGAACGCCTCGAAGAGCCTCAGCTCGGGGGATCCCGTCAAGTACGCGTGGTACGTGGGGGGCAGCGACGCGTCCATCAGCGAGGAGGTCGACGCCATCTACACGCCCGAGAAGCCGGGATTGCTCGATTTCCGTCTGGTGATGACGCTCACGCGCGACGGGCAGGAGATCAAATCCGAAGCCGTGCACCGCGTGATCGCCTACCGCCGCAAGATCGTGATGATCGTCGATCCGAGCGTGCCCGACGAAACCGTGCAGTACCAGGTGCGTACGGCCGACGAGGCCGGCACGTACCTCAAGGTGCTCCGCCTGCCGCAGCCCGCGCTCGCCCAGCAGGCCGACGACGTGCTGCGGGCGCTCGTGTCGCAGAACGATGCCGCGTTCCGCAACGCCGATTCCATCATCCTGTGGACGGAGGGGATTCCCGCGCTGCAGGCGCTGATGGAGGCGTTCAAGAACAACACGGATCGACTGAAGGAGACGCACACCCAGACGATCGTGCTCATCACGGAGCACAACCTGCACACGCTGGCGCGCGCGGCGAGCGGTCCGTTCTCGGTGCTGCAGCCGAAGCGCATCATCCTCACGCGCGTCGAAGCGCTGGGTTCGTTTTTGCTCTCGCCGTCCAGCGAGGCGTTCCTCACCACCGCCAAAGCCCGCGGCATCGACCACCGCGTGCTCGACGCGACCACCGTCACCATCCGTCCGTGGAACGTGCTCTCGTGGCTGGTCAACTCCATGCTCATCCAGGGCGTGTCCAGCCAGAGCATCGTGCTGCTGCTCATGCTGCCGGTGATCGCGACCATCCTCGCCTTCCTGCGCCAGGTGGTGGGCGTGACCACCTTCGGCCTCTTCGCGCCCTCCATCGTGGCGCTGAGCTTTCTGGCGCTCGGCGTGCAGGTGGGGCTGCTCTTCCTCGTCTTCATCGTCGCCACGGGCTACCTCACGCGCGCGGCCATGCAGCGGTTCCGGCTGCTGTACATTCCCAAAGTCGCCATCATCCTCACGGCCGTGAGCATCACGCTGCTCATCCTCCTGAGCATCGGCGCGGCGTTCCGCATCATCCTGTCGCCCGACAGCATCTTCATCCTCCTCATCCTCTCGACGCTCGGCGAGAGCTTCCTCACCGCCAAGACCGAGAAGGGTTTCCGTGGCGCCGTCATCAGCGTGGGGCAGACGATCCTCTCGGCTCTCCTCTGCGTGCTCATCGTGCGCTGGCCGTCGTTCCAGTCGCTCATCCTCGCGTATCCGGAACTCGTGCTGCTCACGCTGCTCATCAACATCGTGCTCGGCAGATGGACCGGATTGCGCATCGTGGAGTACTTCAGGTTCCGGGAGCTCTTTCGTCATCTACAAGAAGAATGATGTTAGTGAGTAGTGGGTAGTGAGTAGTGAGTAGATTCCTCCACTCACTACAAACTACTCACTACAAACTACTCACTATGCTTTCTTTCCTCCGCCACCACGGGGTTCTCGGTCTCAACGCACGCAACCTGCTGTACCTCAAGCCGTACAATCCGAAGAAGGCGGTCGCGTTCGCCGACAGCAAGCTGAAGACGAAGTCGTACCTCTCGGCGCGCGGCATTCCGGTGGCCAAGATCTACGCCAGGATCGAAGACCGCACGCAGCTGCGCAGCTTCGATTTCTCGACGCTGCCGGAGCAGTGCGTGCTCAAGCCGAACAACGGGTTCGGCGGCGAGGGGATCCTCATCCTCAAGGGTCGCAAGAGCGGGCAGTTTCTGGAGAATGGGAAGCGGCCCGTCACCGACGACGAGCTGCGCCAGCACATCGAGGATATTCTCGACGGCAAATTCTCGGTGAACGGACGCGAGGACACGGCGTTCTTCGAGAAGATCCTGGTGCCGCACGAGGGGTTCGCGCCGTTCCGGCCGGCGGGGCTGCCGGACATCCGCATCATCGTCTTCAACCTCGTGCCGGTGATGGCGATGCTGCGCATACCCACCGCCGTGAGCGGGGGCAAGGCGAACGTGCACCAGGGCGGCATCGGCATCGGCATCGACCTTGCCAAGGGCGTGACGACGCATGGCTTCCAGTACACGTCGCTCATCGGCGAGCTGCCGCACGGCGTGCCCGTCGCGGGCATTCCCATCCCGTACTGGGACGAGATGCTGCTGGTGGCATCGCGCATTCAGACGCTCACGAACATCGGGTATCTGGCGGTCGGGCTCACGGTGATCTACGCCCTCTCGGGTCTGG
>CAZTYD010000102.1:0-4571 GCA_964618035.1 uncultured Candidatus Peribacteria bacterium | reverse complement strand
GGACATGGAGTGGCTGCTCGAGTACGGCAAGCTCACCCCGGACGGCGCGCTGGCGCTCACCGTGCGGGAGCGCGGGCTGCAGTATCTGATCGACCTCGAAGGCGGACAGAAGACCGGCCTCTTTCTGGATCAACGCGAGATGCGCTCGCTGGTGCGCTCGCTCGCCGCCGGCAGGACGGTGCTGGACGTGTGCAGCTACGTCGGCGGCTTCTCGCTCTCGGCGCTCATGGGCGGCGCCGTCTCGGCGGACGCCGTGGACTACGACCACGCGGCGCTCGGCCGCGCCAAGGAACACATGCGCATGAACGGCGTCGCCGAGGACCAGTTCGCCGTCCACGCGATGGACGCGTTCGATTTCCTCCGTCAGCGCCCGCTGCCGCACCCGTACGATTTCATCATCCTCGACCCGCCCGCCTTCGCCAAGCGCAGCTCCGATCTCGACCAGGCGAAGGGCGCCTACACCGATCTCAACCGCCTCGCCTTCCAGGCCCTCACGCCGGGCGGGCTGCTGCTCACGTGCTCGTGCTCGTTCCAGATGGACCAGCAATTGTTCCAGACGGCGGTCTTCCATGCCGCCAGGCAAGCCAACCGCTCCGTCCGCATCCTCCAGCGCCACCGCCACGCGTTCGATCACCCGGTGAACTTGTACCATCCGGAGGTGGATTATCTGAAGAGTTTGCTGCTGTGGGTGGAATAGATGCTGAGTTGGTAGTGAGTAGTCGGTAGTGCGTAGTTTCAGCGTTTCACAAAAAAAGAGTACACTCAGCCCATGCGTCCTCTCCTCCTCGCCATCAGCATTCTCCTCCTCGCCTCCTGCGCGCCGCAACCCGCGACGCAGACGGGCGGTCCGGCGAGTGCCTCCTCCGCGGCATCGGCGACGTCTCTCTCGTCTTCTTCCGCGATGCCGGATCAGGCGGAGGGATGGGTGACCTACACGAACGAATCGGAAGGATGGAGCATCCAACACCCCGCCGCGTGGACGGTAGAGGAGCACGCGCAGACCACGGCACCCGGCGCCGGGCAGACGGGCACCGTCTTCGTCGTCGATCCGCACCAGCCGGGAACCACGCTGTCCCAAGTGGAAGTGCAGGTGTCGTCGGCCGCCGCTTGCCCTCGGGATCCGAGCGAGACCCCGCCGTCCGCCGCCACGCTCGGCGGGACGTCGTTCGAACGCAGCACGTGGAACGGGGTCGGCGCGGGAAATTTGTACGAGGGAACGACGTACCGCCTGCACCGCGACAACGTCTGCTACGCCCTCACGCTCTTCATCCACAGCTGCAACCTGGGGCCCGACTGCGGCGCGGGGCACGACCAGCCCTACGACCGGGCGCCGCTGGAAGCGCTGTTCGACCAAGCCGTCGCGACGTTCACGCTCTTATAGACACGGAAAATTGCGCGACAAGGGGCGGAAAAAGTGAAACACTGTCCCCGATGACCGCCCTCTTCCGCAAACCCGCCCCCTCCGCTTCGGCATCGCCGGCCGGCGATTTCGCCTACCTCGCTCCCGACGCCCACTACTTCGACACGGCCTGCCAGACGCTGCGGCCGCAGCGCGTCATCGACGCCGAGACCGACTACTACCTGCACCGCAACGCCTGCGGCGGCCGCGTGAAGTACCGCTGGGGCCGCGAGGTGGACGACCAGGTGCAGGCCGCGCGCGCGAAACTCCTCAAGATGGCCGGCAAATCGGCGAAGGACTACTGCGTCGCCTTCACCCTCAACACCACCTACGGCATCAACCTCGTTCTCCAGCAGCTGCCGGGCAGGTGGGATCGCATCGTCACCAGCGAGATCGAGCACAACTCCGTCTTCCTTCCCTCCATGGAATGGGCGAAGAAGCACGGCAAGGAACGTTTGGTCCTCCCGCGGGAAGAGGACGGCGCACTGCGCTACGAGCCGGATCAGCTGGCAAAGAGCGTCGTCATCGTGAACACGACGTCGAACATCGACGGGCGCACGCTGACGAACCTGAAGCAACTCACAAACGATGTACACGAACGAGGCGGGATCCTCTTGCTCGACGCTGCGCAGACGTTCGGGCACGGCGCGTCGATGCTCCGCGACATTCCGTTCGACGCCGCCTTCGGCTCCGGCCACAAGATGTACGGCCCGAGCATCGGGTTCGTCATCATCCGGCGCGATCTGCTGCGCCAACTGGAGATTTCGTGGGTGGGCGGCGGCACGGTGTCGGATGTGGAGCAGGACACGTACACCTCGCTGATCGGGACGGAAGAGGAGCACGCAGCGCTCGAGCTGGGGCTGCAGAACTGGGCCGGCATCATCGGCCTCGGCGTTGCGATCGATTGGCTCGAATCGTGGAGTAGAGATGGCCAGCCCGCAGAGCGGTACGAGCGAGCCATGGCGGAGAGGCTGCACGGCGGCCTCAAAGATCTGCCGAAACTCCACCTGATGACGCCGCACCCCTCGCCCATCACGAGCCTGTACGTCGACGGGCTGGATGCGCACCGTCTGGCCATGTACGTCGACGAAGCCGGCATCATGTGCCGTTCCGGCTCCTTCTGCTGCCACGCGTACCTCACGCACCGTAAGAAGATGCCGCCGCTCCTGCGCCTCTCGCTGGGGCTGCACAATAAGGTGGAGGAGATGGACTACGTGGCGGAGACGATCGGGAAGATCGTGCGAATGGTGTAGGACACAGAAGGCAGAAGGCAGAAGTCAGGATGCGCTGCCTGCTCTGGAGAGTACTCTCTGCCTTCTGACTTCTGCCCTCTGACTTCTGCCTTCTAGCCTCCTCCTCCCTCTGTTACTCTCCCCCCATGTTCTGCATCGCCGCCTTCCTCGTCCTCGGCATCCTCGCCCTCTTCTCCGCTTCGTACCGGCCGCTGGCGGCGAAGGCCTGGCACTGCGTATGGGTGCGCCTGCGTCTCAAGCCCTGCGACATCAATTTCGCCGAGGAGATGAAAGGCCGCATCCTCGCCAAGCTGATCTTCCGTCACCCGCGGCTCGCCAAGTTCATCGACCGCTGGATCGACTGGCTGGCGTTCGCCTTCGTGGCGCTGAGCATCTGGAGCCTCGTGTACGCGCTCAACGCCGGGCTGAACCTGTGGGTCTACGACACGTGCAACCCCGCCAGCGCCGAATCGTGCTCGCTCTCGGGCGAGGCGTGCGGCGTGCAGCAGGAGACGCTGGGATTGATCCAGGCCGTGCGCGAGAACCGCGAGATCGAGTGGGCCAGCGGACCGTTCGTGCGCACGTACCAGACGCTCACGCGCATCCCGGACCGGCTCAAGACGTGGGAACCCAAGGAATTCCTGGCCCCCACGGCCGCCTTCTACCACGCGGAGGATCCGGCGAAGCCGTACGCGCTGGAGATCATCGACCCGGGCTGCCAGTTCTGCAGGAAGCTCACCGGCAACCTGCTTGCGGCCGGCACGATGAACACGCACAACGTGTCTTTCCTGCTCTACCCCATTCCCGTCCCCGGCGAAGCGAACGGCACCAAGTTCGCCAACTCGACGCTCATGGCCGCGTACATCGAGGCGACGAAGCGCGTGCCGCTGACGGCCGGCAACTCCGACGTATCGCCCGCATGGCGATTGCTGGAAGAGATCTTCTCGCCGGAGCCGATCGATGGCCTCGACCGGCAGACGTGGTTCAACACCGGCTACACGCGCGCGCAGGCGGAGCAGACGCTGAAGGATCTGCTGAAGAAGATCGGCTACGACGACGCGCAGGTGCAGCGCATCGCCGCGCTCGCGGCATCGGACGAAGTGAAGAAGAGCCTGCAGGATCAGAAGACGATCGTGGAAGAACGGATCCGCACCATCAAGATTCCCACGCTGCTCATCGACGGCCGCCGGTACGACCGGGTGGTGGGCGTGGAGAAGCTGCGCCGGTAGTTCCCCTTGCAACAATCTCCGACTACATCATCCTCTCCGAGCGTGTTACACATTGGCAGCCCTTAGAGTTCTCAACGAAAACTCGGTGATTGAGACGCTGGTGGGGTGGCACAAAGCCTTGAAGGAAGTCACAACTGTTAAATTCGTGAAACGATAATAATATATTGACTAACGATAATCATTGGATACAATGTCGCCATGAAGCGAACCTACATCCTCTTTCTACAGTTGGTCGTAGTACTCATCGGTCTAGGCGTCCTTGCCCTCCTGCTTTGGGAACCGCATCTTGAAGGCAGGAATGCGCATGCTACTGTATTCCAAATATACTTTAACGACCCATTCCTGGCTTATGCCTACGCGGCGGCCCTCGCATTTTTTGTCGCGCCCTACCAGGCATTTAAACTTCTAAGGTATGTGGGGCGAAATGAAGTGTTCTCGAAACATTCCGTAAAGGCTCTGCAAACCATAAAATACTGCGCAATAACCATCGTCGCTTTTATCATGGGAGCGGAGGCGTACATCATTATCGCCTTGGGCGGTAAAGATGATGTTGCAGGTGGCGTGATGATGGGTCTTGTTCTGATGCTTATTTCTATTGTGGTTGCCACCGTCGCGGCCGTATTTGAAAAGACGTTAGAGAGTGCCGTGGAGATGAAATCCGAGAACGAACTCACTGTCTAACCCTATGGCAATTATCATCAACATCGATGT
>CAZTYD010000101.1:0-4580 GCA_964618035.1 uncultured Candidatus Peribacteria bacterium | reverse complement strand
CGGGTCCGTTTCGCCCGGATCGATGCGCCCGTTGCGATTGCGGTCTTCGATGCCGTCGATGAGGCCGTCGCCGTCGGTATCGCGCAGCAGCGGATCGGTCTTGAGCGAGAGCACCTCCTGGCCGTCGGTGAGGCCGTCGCCGTCGGTATCCGGGTTCTGCGGATCGGCGCGGTAGTACTTCTCCTCCCAGCTGTTGAGCTCGTCGCCGTCGCGATCGGTGCCGATGGGCAGTTGCTTCTCGGACATCACGTAACACACCTCGCCGCCGTTGAAGACTTCCTTCTGATGCCGGATGCGCGCGCCATCGCTGCCCGGCACCGGGGCCAGATCCTGTTCGCTCAGCGGCGGGTTGAAGATGGTGTACGTCGGCTTCTTCGCTGCCTGGCGCTCTTTGCGATACGCGCGCTCCGCCTCCGAGAGGAAGATTTTGCCCGGGAACCCCGTCGTCTGCGACACGAGCGTCGGATCGTAGTCCTCAGGAAAGCAGTAGCCCCAGTAGCGCACCTTCTTGCCGCGATGCCCCAGCAACGTCTCGCGTGTGATCCTCGGCATGTCGATCGGCAGCCTGATGATCGTCTGCGTGTCGGCCGGCACTACTGCGCCGGCATCGATCTCCTCCGGCTCGATGGTGCGCCACGGCGCCTGTTGCTGCGTAGTCTGCGGAGAGAGTCGTGCCTCCAGGTCCATCGTCGGTGTCGCCAGGCTCATCGCCGCCATGCTCAGCGCGGAGAACGCGAGGAACAGTGCAAGCAGACGGTAGTGCGGGTGTTGGAGGGATTTCATGTGGATTTCTTCTCATTATAGCAGAAAATACCGCCCGATTAAATGGCTATTATGGTCTGATGGAAGCACAAAACCCCGAATTCAAAGCCCAAAGCGATTGTCCCCCGAGCCGGTCGAAGGGCGAATTTCGTGCTTCGTGCTTCGGATTTTCCCCTAGTATACTTCGCCCATGGCAAGAGATTTCTACGAGGTCCTCGGCATCCCCCGTTCCGCGTCGCAAGACGACATCAAGAAGGCATACCGCAAGCTGAGCAAAGAGCTGCACCCGGACAAGCACAAGGGCGACAAGGCGGCGGAGGCGACGTTCAAGGAAGTGAACGAGGCGTACGAAACACTCAGCGATCCGCGCAAGAAGCAGATGTACGACCAGTTTGGCGCGGCGGGCGCGAACATGGGAGGAGGCGGTTTCGGCGGGTTCGATTTCTCGGGCTTTCAGCAGGGCGATCGCGTGGATTTCTCGGACATCTTCGAGAGCTTCTTCGGCGGAGCGGGCGGCGGGCGGCGGGCGCGCGAAGAGAAAGGGAACGACCTGGAGGTGGAGATGACGATCGAGCTGGATGACGCGGTGCGGGGCATCAAGCGATCGATCAACGCGCGGCACTTGAAACGGTGCGAGGTGTGCGACGGCAACGGCACCGAGCCCGGCACGCAGCTGCAGACGTGCGGCGAGTGCGGCGGCACCGGACAGGTGACGCGCACCGCGCAATCGTTCTTCGGCACCATCCAGCAGCGCGCGGTGTGCCCGCGCTGCGGCGGCAGCGGCAAAGTTCCCGAAAAGCCGTGCCACCGGTGCAGCGGCGAAGGCCGCTACAGCAGCACGGAATCCGTCGACATCGACGTACCTGCCGGCATCCACGACGGCCAGACGCTCCGCATGCGCGGGCAGGGCGACGCCGGAAGGCGCGGCGCCCCGGCCGGCGATCTGTACGTGCACATTCACATCCGTCCCGACGCGCGCTTCGAGCGCGACGGCGACGACATCCGCTCCACCATCGAGCTCTCGGTGATCGACGCGACGCTCGGCACCGAGGCGACGGTCGACACCGTCCACGGCCCCGTCACGCTCAAGATCCCGGAGGGCACGCAGCCGGATCAGGTCTTTCGCCTGAAGGGGAAGGGCATGCCCGTCCTCAGCACCAGCCGCACCGGGGACCACTACGCCACGGTGAAAGTAAGGATCCCGACGAAGTTGAGCCGGGCGGAGAGGAAGATCGTGGAAGAGTGGAAGAGCATCCAGTAATGCACGAAAAGGTCGCCGGTATGTTCGCGGTGTTCTACGCGTAGAACTCACACGTCCAAATTCCCCAACCCGTCATCCTCCACCATCACCGGCGAGAGCTCCTCGCTCACGTCGTCCGATGCCGCGCCGCCGCGCTTGGGGTTCTTCAGCTTCATGACGATCTGCCGGTAGTCGCCCTCGCCCACGCTCTCGGTGGTGAGGTCGCTGAGCTTCGGGTTGTTGGCCACGTACGTGTGCACCACGCGGCGGAAGTACGGGCTCATCGGCGCGAGCGCGATGCGGCTGCCCGTGCGTCGCACGAAGTCGGCCTTCTGCTCGGCCACGCGGCAGACCTTCTCCTCCTGCGCCTTGCGGTACCCGTCGACGTCCAGAACGATGAACGGCGCCTTCTCCAGTTTCTCCTGCGTGCGCATCACCGCTTTGGTCAAGTGCTGCAGCGCGTTCAGAGTCTCGCCGTGCCAGCCGATGATCCGGCTCGCCTCCGGCGAGTCGATCTCCACGCGCACGAGTCCGCCTTCGTCCGGCAGGACTCTGATGCCGGAGAACTTCAGCTGCAAGTGCTCGAGGAGCGTGCCGAGGAGGGATTGAATGCGCGATGCGTCCATACGTGGCGCAGAGCATAGCGGGGACAGCCAGGAAAGAAAACAGGCGAACCGATCCCCCTCGGAATGCTGTCTGCACTCCTGATTTCTTGGGACAGGGAGACTATTGACAGAATTTCCAAACAATTTTTCGTATCACTATCAGTGATCCTGCGCGCATCCGCAATGGTAAAACGCATGGATTTCCGCTATCATTGGGAGAAATCTTCATCTTTCCACACCCACATAGATCTTCATCTCATGCGCAAGATCCTCTGGAACATCGTCGGCAGCCTGGTGGTGTTGCTCGTGGTGCTCGTCGCACTGTCGCCGGTGAACCCGCTGCGCCTGCCCGCGACGGGACCCGATTTGGGCGCCGGTGGATCCAGCGATTCGAGCGCCGATGCAAGCTCGGCGAACTCCAGTGATCTCTCGAGCGCCGAGAGCAGTATTGCCAGCAGCGATGCGAGCAGCGCAGAGAGCTCGATCGCCGACAACAGCTCGGCGTCGGACGCGTCGTCGGAGAGTTCCGCCATCGTGGATCAATCGAGTGCGTCGCAGAGCATGAGCAGCGGGCAGTCCAGCAACGCATCCGCATCGGCGAGTGCGGAGAGTTCGCTCAGCGCATCGGCATCGAGCATGTCGCAGGGCAGCGTTTCGTCATCCGTGAGCAGCGTGTCGATCAGCAGTTGGCAGAGCTCGGCGAGCAGTGCAATCTCCAGCGCGGCATCGAGCGCGTCGAGCAGTGTGTCATCCGCCAGTAGCGCGTCGTCATTCAGCAGCCGATCTTCATCTTCTCGTCGTTCCTCTTCCTCAAGTCTCAACTTGCCGCCGGTTGCCGCCGATAACGGCTTCGCCGGACGGCGCGTGGGCGGCATCGCCTCGCAGCGCGTGCCGCATCGCATCGATGAACTCGAGGATCTGCTGCGCGTGTCGTCATCCAGCGCGTCGAGCGCGACGCCCGCGCAGTGCACCGTCACTATCCGCGGCGGCGCCGTCGCCGTGACTATCGGGGGCAGAGAAACCGTGTTCGGCGACGTGCCGGCGAGCATGTGGTACGCCGACGCCGTCGGCTGCATGCTGGAGTTCGGCATCGTCTCGGGCGTGGGCGACGCGCACGGGCAGATGACCGGCATGTTTGCGCCGGACAAAACCGTGACCTACGGCGAGCTCGCGAAGATGTCGGTGCTCCTCTCGCGCAAGAATACCGAATTGCACGCCGCCGGCGCGCACTGGGCCGCCCCGTACGTCGCCGCCGCGCGCACGCTGGGCATCACCGTCTTCGACGACGTGCACGATTTGGACGCCGAGGCGCCCCGCGGCGCCGTCATCCAGGCCGTCGTGCAGGCCATCGGCTTCCCCGTGACGAGCGACACCGGCCTCCTCGTCTTCTACCAGAACCAAGGCATGCTGAAGGATGTCTCGTTCTCGGATCCGCGCGGCCCCGCCATCGCCATCGCCACCTCGCTCGACATCGTCACCGGCGACCGCGACGAGACGGGAACGACCAACGGATACATCCGTCCAAACACCGCAGTGACGCGCGCGGAGATCGCCGTGATGATGGCGAGAGCGCTGGGAATATACTATGTAGAACGAAAGTAAGGACTGCAGTGCCTCCTCTTGAGAAAAGACTGCAAGATTGCAAGCCCTTCGAGACGCGCTGCGGCGCTCCTCAGGGTGACACAGTGGGATTTGCAGTCTTGGGTTTTCGTTTGCAATCTTGCAGTCTTGCAATCTTGGATTCTTACTAAAAGAGATCTTCGCCTCGCGAAGACCTCTTTCACTTCTTTCATCAGAATTAGCGTACAGCGTCCTTGAGCGTCTTGCCGGCCTTGAAGGTCGGGACCTTCATCGCGGGGATGGAGATCTTCTGCTTGGGATTGCGCGGGTTCACGCCCTGGCGCGCGCGGCGCGAGGAGAGCTTGAAGGTGCCGAAGCCGGTGATGGTGACGGGCTGGCCCTTCTTCAGGTTC
>CAZTYD010000100.1:0-4601 GCA_964618035.1 uncultured Candidatus Peribacteria bacterium | reverse complement strand
GGTTCGAACGGGATCGTGACGAGGCCGATGAGCACGATGAACGCCGAGGCGAGCGCCACGCGCGCCGCCGCCGGGATCATGCGCAGAACATGCTGCCGGTACGCAAACTGAAAGTGCTCGCCCGGGTCCTTCCCCTGGAAATTGACCGGCGGCGGGGATGGCTCCATCACCATGCGAGCAGGGCGGAACCGATGAATAGGGCCAGCAGCAGCGTCGAGTGTAGGATCGCGAAGAGGCGCAGCCGGCGCAGCGTGAAGAAGCGGTTGTGCGACCCGTCGTGCTCGCAGGGCAGCAGTACCCCCTCGATGCGGCGGCGAAACAAATGCCACATCGTCCACTCTGTGGCAATGATGACCAAGAGCATCAACCCGACAGCGATGAGATAGGAAGACATGGGAATCGATCATTCTCCCCCCATTTCCATTCTTCGTCAACGAGTTAGGCCACCTGTTCCGCGTACCGCGCGAGCAGCGCGTCGATCTTCGACTCCAGCACGATCGACATCGTCACTGTGAGCGGAACCGGCACCATCTGCTCGCCGATCTTCAGCTGCACTTTCTCGTGGCCGGGGAAGGTTTGGAACAGGTGCTTGAGATCCAGCAGCAGCTGCTTGGGTGCGCGCGGCGGCAGGGTGATGGTGTGGATGTGGATGGATGAAGAGGGAATAGAAGAAGGAGAGGCAATAGAAGCAATAGAGGAATCCGATGGCGAGTCGGTTGGATTTTCCTCTTCCGTGAGGCCGATGGCGCGCAGCGCTTTCTCGATGTCCATGCCCTGCGCGATCCACAGCCCCAGCGGTCCCAGGTACTCGCCGCCCTGCACCGGCGCCGGGCCGGGCGCGGCCGCCGCCTCGTCGGCCGTCTTCACGGTCGCCACTTCGCCGGCGATCACGTTGCCCTCCTCGTCCACCATCTCGATCGTCTCGTCCTCCTCCTCGCGCGGGCGCAGGAGGATGCCGTTCTTCGCCTCTTCCTCGTCGAAGAACCCCTCCTTCTTCGCCTTGTCGATCATGACGGAGAGCGACGCCTTCTTCATGGCGTCGGCGCGCATCTGCAGCATGCCGCCGCGCATGTCGAGCACGCCGTTGATGACGAGCACGGCGTCGTCTTGGCCCAGCAGGTGGCCGAACTCGCTCATGGTGCGCGGGAACATCGTCACTTCGATCTTCCCCGTGGGGTCCTCGATGGTGAGGATCGCCATTGTCTCGCCCTTCTTGGTGGTGATCTTCTTGAGCCCCTCCTCGATGCCGGCGATGGTGATCTTCTTGCCCACCTCCTTGCTCGTCAGGTTCGCGATGAGCATCGCCTTCTTGCCGATGTACTTGCGCATGCCCGCCAGCGGGTGGCTCGAGACGTACAGGCCCAGCGTCTCCTTCTCCCACTTCAGCTTCTCGAGCGACGTCGCCTGCGCGCCCGCCGGGAAATCGATGGTCGCCTCCTCGCCGCCGCCGTCGAGCGATCCGAACAGATCCGTCTGCACGCCCGCGCTGTCGCCGGTCGCCTTGGAGTAGTCGACGATGCGCTCGTAGTTGTCCAGAATGGTGCGCCGCTCGCCCAGGCTGTCGAGCGCGCCGGCCTTGGTGAGCGCCTCGAGCGTCTTTTTGTTGAGCAGCTTGCTCGGCAGACGCTTGGCGAAATCCTCCAAACTCGTAAACGGCCCGCCCGCCTCGCGCACGGCGATCATCTGCTGCACCGATGCGTCACCCAGGCCTTTGATGGCCGCCAGCCCGAAGCGGATCGACCCGGCATTCTTACTTCTGCCTTCTGAATTCTTGCTTCTCGTCGACGGAATCGCCGTGAAGTGCCGCAGCGATTCGTTAATGTCCGGCGGCAGCACGGCGATGCCCATGGCGCGGCACTCCTCGATCTCGATCATCACGCGGTCGGTGCGCTGCGCGTCGGAGCTCAGCAGCGCCGCCATGAACTCGGTGGGGTAGCGCGCCTTGAGGTACGCCGTCTCGTACGCGATGCGCGCGTAGCCCGCGGCGTGCGACTTGTTGAAGCCGTACCCGGCGAACGGCGTGATGACGTCGTCGAAGATCTCCTCCGCCAGCCTCTTCGCGTACCCTTTGCCCACGGCGCCCTGAATGAACTTCTCGCGCTGCGCCTCCAGTTCTTTCATGATCTTCTTGCCGATGGCGCGCCGCAGGATGTCGGCCTCGCCGAGGCTGAACCCGGCGAACACCTGCGCGATCTGCAGGATCTGCTCCTGATACACGCCGATGCCGTACGTCGGCTCGAGGATCGGCTTGAGGTCGTCGTGTTGATACGCCACCTTCTCCTGCCCGTGCTTGCGTTTGATGTACTGCGGGATCCACTCCATCGGGCCGGGGCGGTACAGCGAGACCATCGCCGTGATGTCGCCGAACTCCGTGGGCTTGAGTTGCTTGAGGTACCGCCGCATG
Source organism: uncultured Candidatus Peribacteria bacterium (assembly GCA_964618035.1). Lineage (GTDB taxonomy): Bacteria > Patescibacteriota > Gracilibacteria > Peribacterales > Peribacteraceae > JAQBQQ01. The sequence continues at coordinate 2,197 of CAZTYD010000100.1, read as the reverse complement.
CCGGCCGATTCCAGCTGGAACACGCCCGTGGTGTCGCCGCGCTGGAGCAGCTTGTACGTCTCTTGGTCGTCGAGCGGCAGCGACTGCAAATCGATCTTCACGCCGTGCAGCCGCTCGATGATCTCGAGCGTCGTCTGGATCACCGTCAGGTTCGTCAGCCCCAGGAAGTCCATCTTCAACAGCCCCAGCGACTCCAGCGGCTTGGCCGAGTACTGCGTGATGATGATGTGCTCGTCTTTGGGCGCGCGCTGCACGGCCGTGTACTCCGTCGCCGGCTGCTCCGTGATGATCACGCCGCAGGCGTGGATGGAGACGTGGCGCGCCTTGCCCTCCAGCTTGAAGGCGGTGTCGATGATGCGCTTGTACGTCTCGTTGCTGTTGTACGCGGCCTTCATCTCGTCGGTCTCCATCGCCTCCTGCAGCTTCGTGCCCGGCCGCTCGGGAATGAGCTTGGCCAGCGAGTTCATCTCCAAAAACGGGATGCCGTACGCGCGGCCCACGTCCTTCACCGCCGCGCGCGCCGCCAGCGTCCCGAAGGTACAGATCTGCACCACGTGGTCGATGCCGTACTTCTGGCGCACGTAGTCGAGTACCTCGTCGCGCCGCGTGTCGGCGAAGTCGACGTCGACGTCGGGCATGCTCACGCGCTCCGGGTTCAAAAACCGCTCGAACAGCAGCCCGTGCGGGATCGGGTCGATGGTCGTGATGCCCATCACGTAGCTGACCATGGAGCCGGCGGCGGATCCGCGGCCCGGCCCCACCGTGATGCCGCGGCGCTTCGCCTCGTTGATGAAATCCGCCACGATGAGGAAGTACCCGGAAAAGCCCGCCTGCTTGATGATCTTCAGCTCGTACTCCAGCCGGTTCATCAATGATTCCTGCGACACCGCGCCGCTCGCGTCTTCCCTCACCGCGTAGTCGACGGGGTAGAATTTCCTGAAGCCATCGTGCGCCAGTTTGTCCAAGTACGCTTCTTCCGATTTCTCGCCCTCGGGCAGCGGGAAGTGCGGGATCTTATGCTTGCCGAACTCGAACGCCACGTCGCAGCGGTCCGCGATCACGCGCGTGTTGGCGATCGCCTCGGGGCAGTGGGCGAACGCGCGCTCCATCTCCTCGAACGGGCGCATGGAGTAGTCGCTGTCGCGCATCGAGAAGCGGCCCGGATCATCGACCTGCGCGTTCTTCTGGATGCACAGCAGCACGTCGTGCGCCTCGGCGTCCTCCGGCCGGCAGTAGTGGCTGTAGCACGTGGCCACCACCGGCACGCCCAGCTCCTTGCCGTACTTGATCAGCTGCTGATTCACCTCCGCCTGCCCCGCCACGTTCGGCAGGTCCATCAGCTCGAAGTACAAGTTTCCCGCGCCGAAGTAGCCGTGGTACTCCTCCACCAACGCCTTAATGCGCTCGCCGTCCTCCGTCAGCGCCGCCTGTGAGAGCGCGCTGGAGAGCGGGCCCGAGAGGGCGATCAGCCCTTTGCCGTACTGCGCGAGCAGTTCTTTGTCCACGCGCGGCTTGTAGTACATCCCTTCCAGCGCCGACTTCGTCGCCAGCTGCAGCAGGTTGTCGTAGCCCTCCTGCGTGGCCGCGAACAGCGTGAGCGGGGAGCGCTTAGTGTCGACGCCCGATTCCTTGTCTTTGCGCGTCCGCGCCGCGATGTACACGTCCAATCCCAGAATGGGTTTGATGCCCGCCTTCTGCGCGTACTGGTAGAACTCGATGAGGCCGTACGTGTACCCCTTATCGGCCAGCCCCACCGCCGTCTCGCCTAACTCCTTGGCCCGCGCCACGATCTCGGCCGGGCTCGGCAGGCCCTCCAGCAGCGAGTACGTGGAGTGGTTGTGGAGGTGGACGAAATCGGACGGATTCATGGGAAGAGGATAGCAGTTTTCTGCTCAAAAACGGCAAAATCGAGAGTGAATTTTGGCCGTCAACGTAGCGCCAAGAGCCTTTTTTTCAGTATCAGTATGGCGCTGCCGCTTTCCTCGTGGCCGGTGCGGGCCCCATCCCCCGTCCTGCCATTTCCATCACTGACCAACTGAACGACTGCTCTGTTCTACAATCTCAGAGGCCAGCCCGGGGAAGGAGGAATGTTCGAAGAACAGTGAACGGCTCCCTTCCCCCGGCAGGCAGGCGGAGGGGACTGGGGAAGGGCCGGGGATGGGGCCCCATCACCAATACCCGGCCTTGCGGCCGGGTA
>CAZTYD010000099.1:0-4633 GCA_964618035.1 uncultured Candidatus Peribacteria bacterium | reverse complement strand
GTGCGCTCACATCAGCTTGATGAAAACGAGACATGATCGCTTTGATTTCTGGATCATTCAGATCCAGCGGATCTCCCGATCCAATGAATTCACTCTTCATACATCCATTGAAAACTATAACAGCGATTCGTCAAAGAACACGACCCGCATCTCGTCAATTTTACGCTACCATCTGCGACAATTTCGCATGCACTGCCTGCGCCTCCTCCTCTGTTAACGTGCGGTCCGGCGCGCGGTACGTGAAGCGCAGCGTGAGGTTGTACTGCCCGCCCGTGAGCGGCTTGCCGCTGTACAGATCCACCACTTCCACCTGCTCGAGCAGCGGATCCGCCTTGCGGAGCTGCGCCAAAAGCGGACCGATGGGCTCCGTCTGCCGTTTCGTGACGGTGACATCGTACTGGATGGCGGGGAACTGAGGGAGGGGCCGGATGATCCGCGGCGCAGGAGCGAGGCTCAGCAGAGCGGAGAGATCGAGCACCGCCACGGCGGTACGGCCGGGCAACTCGAACCGTTCGCGGATGTCCGGATGCACCTCGCAGAGGGTACCGATGCGCGTGTCGCCGATACCGAGCGTCGCGGCGCGACCGGGGTGCGCGTACGCGGGAAGATCCTGTGTCAGTTGCGCATCGTTGGTCTGATACCCGATCAATTGCAGCGACATCGCGAGATCGCGCTTGAGCAGCAGGAGCGGATCGCGCTTGAGCGCGTCGTCGCCCGCGTGCGCGGCCTGCGCGTCGCCCACGAGGAGCGCGAGCTCCGTACGCTCCGGCACACCCTTTGCAAAGACATGGCCGACGGTGAACGTCTTGAGGCGCTCACCCATCAGCAGGCGGTTGCGCTGCGCGTGATCGAGCAGCGCGGGAACCACGCTCGTGTGGAGCAGGCTCGTCTCGTCGTTGATGGCGTTCTGCACGGTGATGGCCTGGCTGGGATCGAGCCCCGCGCGCTGCATCAGCGTGGCACCCGTGAGCGAGAGCGGAAGCAACTCCAGATAGCACTCTTGCTTGAGCGCATCACGGAGAGCGTTCACGCGCGTATCGCGGGCGGGCGGCGTGGTGTCGGCCACCGGCATGCGCGGCGCGATGCGGTCGTAGCCGTAGATGCGGCCCACCTCCTCGGCAATGTCTATCTGCGTCTTCAGATCCGGACGGTACAGCGGCGGCACTACCGAGAGCGTGGGATGCTTGCCCTTCCCGCCCTTCACGCTGCAGCCGAGTGCGGTAAGGATCTCCGCCATCGTCGCGGCGGGGATCTCGTCGCCCAATAACCGCGTGACGCGCGCGGCTTCCACGTGGATGGTCGGCGCCTCGCTGTCGTCACCTTCCTCTTGCATTTCCGACACGATCTTCGCGCCGGGCGCGAGCTGCAGGAATAACTCGAGAGCGCGCAGAAATCCCTCCTTCGCGCGAATGCGCGGGATGCCTTTCTCGTACGTCGTGGCGGCGTCGGTGCGGTGGCCGGTGGCGATGACGGCGCGGCGGATGAAGACGGGATCGGCGATCGCGCTGTGCAGGTACACGTGCCGCGTCGATTCCTTGGTGGAACTGCGCAGCCCGCCCATGATGCCGAGCAGATCGAAGATGCCCTGATCGTCGCTCAGCACGAGCGCGCCGTCGGGCAGCGCGCGCTCGATACCGTCGAGCGTGACGATCGATTCTCCCTTCCTACTCGTGCGCATGATCACGGTGCCATGGAAATCGTCGGCGTCGAAGCTGTGCAGCGGCATGCCGAGCTCCATCGACACGTAGTTGGTGATATCGACGGGCAGCGACACCGACCGCCAGCCCGTGGCTTCCAGCCGGCGCTTCATCCACTCCGGCGTCGTGCCGATGCCGTCGATGGAGAGCAGGCACGAGCAGTACCGCGGAATCAGCGTCGGAACATCGTTTCTGAAAGCTAACGGCAGCGGCTTGGTGCCGAAGCGCGGCTTCCTTGGTTTCGCACTCTCTTTCCACGTCGCAAGGCCGGTCGCCACGCACTCGCGCGCGAAACCGACGTGCGAGAACAGGTCCGCCCGGTGCGTGATGGCGTGGTTGTCGATGTGCAGCACGGTGTCATTCAGCCCCAGTGCCTCGCGCAGCGGCGCGCCCGTCTGCAAGTGCGACGGCGTGAGATCCACGATCGGCCGCTCGCCGTCCTCCGGCTTCGCCGGATACAGCGATTCGATGCCCAGCTCCTCGGCCGCGCATATCATCCCCTCGCTCTCCTGCCCGCGGATCTTCGCCCGCTCGAGCGTGACGAGCTCGTCGCCGTGCCACCGCACGCGCGCGCCCACGTGCGCGAACGCCACCTGCATGCCGCTGCGCAGGTTCGTGCCGCCGCACACGACGTTTTTGGTTCCCTGATCGGTCCGCACCTCGCACACCGAGAGCCGATCGGCATCCGGGTGCTTGGCCACGCTCAGAATCTCGCCCACACAGCAGTTGTCGAGCAAAACCCCCTGGATCTCCACCTCGTCGACTTCGGCCGTCGTCGCCGTGATGCGCCGCGCGATCTCCATCGGATCAGCGACGGAGAACGTGACGAAATCCTGCAGCCAGTTGAGGGAGATCTTCATGCGGGCAGTATAGAAGAAAGTGAGCGGAAGCACGACGTGCGAAATTCGCTCTTCGACAGGCCCGGAGAGACAAGCTGCTTCGCGCCCTTGAATTTCCACCGGTACATCGTATTTCGACTCAGCGTCAATTGCGTCCCCGCTGTCCCACGGGTAGCTTCTGCCGCATCTCCCTCCCCACTATGCTCTTCTTCCACAAGAAAAAAACTCCGCACCAGGGCGCCTGCATGGTGCTGCACCTCGTCGTGGCCGGCCTGCTCCTCTTCGCGAGCATCGCCGCGTTCGTCGGCGTGTACAAGGCGCATGTGCTCGATGCCGGCCTCGTGTTCGGCTCCTCGAGCGGATCGCTCTCACTCCTCGCCTTCGCGGTCTGCCTCACGCTCTGGATGCAGCAGATGCGCAACTGCGCGACTCCCTGCGACGTGTGTGTGGCCCCGCCGACGGGGAAGAAGAAATGAGATGGCAGGAGGTATGATGAGAATGAGCCCCTACGCACAGCAAAGAACATTCGCCCGGCCAGCCATTGCGGCGTAGCGAGATGTTGTATCACAGGTAATTCTACTGCGTCATGGCGGAGCCACGTCGCTTGGTGAGGATCGTGGCGGAGCCACGTCGCTTGGTGAGGATCGTGGCGGAGCCACGTCGCTCGCGAGCGACGTGGCGGAGAGGGGGGGATTCGAACCCCCGATGCCTTTGCAGGCATACTCGCTTTCCAAGCGAGCGCACTAGGCCACTATGCGACCTCTCCGCGCGTGCCCGTACTATACAGAACTCACGGACGGGATCGCGAGTGTAGTGGTAAGGCGGGCGGTATTCAATCGTCTCAGGTCTCGTTTCCCAATCCGCTTCCTCCCCTTCACATGGCCAAAATCTCCTCTCTTCACGATCTTTTCCTCCACGAGCTCGCCGACCTGTACGACGCCGAGCACCAGATTCTCGAGGCGCTCCCGCGCCTGATCGAGGCGGTGGCGCACAAGGAGCTCAGGAAGGCGCTGGAAGACCACCTGCAGCAGACGGAGGAGCAGGTGAACCGGCTGGAGGAAGTCTACGAGCTGCTCGAGGAGGAGGCGGAGCGCCAGACCTGCGACGGCATGAAAGGCCTCCTGAAGGAAGGCGACAAGATGCTCGCCGAGAAGATGAACCCCAGCGTACTCGACGCGGCGATCATCTCGGCGGCGCAGCGCGTGGAGCACTACGAGATCGCCGGCTACGGCGTGCTGGTGGCGTGGGCAAGGCTGATGGAGCACGAGGAGGTCGCGGAACTGCTCGAAGAGACGCTCGACGAAGAGAAAGATGCCGACCAGCTGCTCACCGACATCGCCGAGCGCGCGGTGAACGTGGAAGCGCCGGAGGGGATGGATGAGGAAGAGGAAGAGGAAGAAGAGGAAGAAGAGGAAGACGAGGAAGAGCCGGAGGAAACGGACGGGGAGAATGAGTGAGGGAAAGGGACAGAGGGAAAGGAGAGACAGAGAGGAAAAGGTGGAACGAACTCTCTATTATTACGTATGAAGTTTTGAAATGAGGGCATTGAGAATTTTTTGCACCTCTCTTCCGGCAGAAACTGCCTGATGACACTCCTGGTCAGAAAGATAGCCAATCCGATTACTGTAGTAGAGGAAACTGATCACCTCGATCAGCTCTCCCCGCACCTGCACGTATTTATGTGGGTCTTGGGTTTTTCTCTATGTCACAGGTATTGACGTTACCGCTCGTTCTCCCTAGACTTCCCCGGCTCATGGCAAGAAAGTGCGTCAAAACCGGCAAGAAGACCTCGTTCGGCAACACCCGGAGCCATTCGCTGCGCCACACCCGCCGCACGTGGAAGGCGAATTTGCAGAAGAAGCGCGTCTTCGACCCCGCCACGGGCACCTACAAGACCATGCGCGTGTCCACCAGCTACTTGCGCACGTTGGCTAAGCGCTTGCAGCAGGGGAAGATGGCGTGATGAGGGAAAAGGGAAAGGGACAGAGTGAATAAGGACAGAGGAGAAGAATGTAAGGCTGATGATTGATGATTTTATGAAAGGCTCTAGATAAGAAGAACCTCTCTCATTAGGCTCTTCTTGTGATTCCTTACAGC